>CAZSOD010000028.1:0-29636 GCA_964608255.1 uncultured Ardenticatenaceae bacterium | reverse complement strand
TCGTGGGGGTGGGCGGTGGTGGTGGCGCGCTAACGGTCAACGTCCCCGCCTTGAAGCCGGCGCTCAACTGCGCCGTCAGGTCGAGGTAGGTAGTGCCATACTCCTGCGCCGGTTCGATCTGGCTGCCTTCCTTCCATTCGTTAAACGAGGTAATGATGAGCATATCGGGGTTGCTGGCGGCGGCCCCGCTAAAACTGCTCCGGTAGTATGTGCCGTCGGCCCGGTCGCGCCGGAAAGCGGCGTCACCCCGGCCCAGCAGCGTGTCGTCCCAGCCGGGCATTGCCGTCGCGACCCAGTACTTGTAGCTGCCGTAGGTAGCCGCGGCGGCGCGGGTGTTGGCCGCCCAACTGGCTGCTGTCTGCGCTGGCGCGGCCGACCAGGCTGTGTTGTAGAGGTGCAGCCCATCGAACACGCTGAGATAGTCAGTCTGCCCGCCCTCGGCGATCCAGATCGTCGCCCGCCCCGGATCGACGGCCTCCCGTATGGCAGCCCACTCGGCCACGCTGAGGAGCCAGTTGGCCCAGAAGAAGATGACCGGACGGCCGTCCACGCGCAGGTAGGCGGGATGCGCGGCGTGAGTGCTCAGCAGGGTATTCAGGGCGGCGATGCGGTCGTCGTTGGACGCGAAGAAGGGGCTGCCCGTCTCGAAGTCCACCGCCGCGCTGAACCCGTTGGCGGCGGCCACCCCCAGCAGCGTCTGAAAGTTCGTTTCCGTCTGGTTGTTCGCTGTCTGCGGCCCATACCAGCTCTGCACGAAACCGTCGATGCCGGCCGCCCGCGCCTCGCCGACGTGACGCTGAATTGTGGCGGCGTCGGCCGAGGCATAGGCGCTGGCGGGTTGGAACGGCGTGCGGCCGGGACCAAACGCGTCGGGGCTGTACCAGGCATAGTAGAAGGCCAGCACGAGCCGGGTCTGGCCCTGCGCTTGTGCCGGCGCCTGGCTGCTGCCCAGCACAAATCCGACGACAGCGAACGAGGCCAGCAACAAGACGCGAAACGAAGCATGTGGCGTGGCGTAGAACGGCGAAGAGCGCATCGACCCGCTATTATACGGACGCAACCCAAGACGCAAACCGCTGCGCGGGTGGCCTTGCCTTTTTCTCACTGTCCGCTATAATCACGAATTCGTTGCCCGGCAACGGCAAGCGCAGCCGTTCCGCCGCTTCCGCTCCCGGCAGGTTGCCGGGGGCAATGCTCGCTAGAGCAAATTCCAAGGAAAGGAGATTAGCAACGTGCGCGATTACGAAGTTACTGTTGTCATCCAACCACAGCTCGACGAGACCGAGCGCAATCAAATGATCGAGCGTCTCAGTAATCTGCTCGTGCCCGGCGCCAAGGAAGACGGCGCGCTGAACGTCAACCACTGGGGCTCGCGCCAGTTAGCCTACCCCATCCGCAAATTCACGGAAGGTTACTACGTCCTTTACGAGGCGCAGATCGACCCGACGCGCATTCGCGACATCGAGCGCAGCATGCAGTATAACGAAGATGTCCTTCGTTATCTTGTCGTGCGCAAGGGCGAGTAAGCCTCGGGCGGGAATAGACCCTGATGGCGTCCAGCAGAGGCTTGAACAAAGTCATGGTCATCGGCTGGCTGGAGGATGAGCCGGAGGTTCGTCAGACGCCCAGCGGTCGAGCCGTCGCCTCGTTCAGCGTGTCGACCTCGCGTAGTTGGACCTCCTCCGAAGGCGATAAGCATGAGGAGAAGGAGTGGTTCAACGTGGTCGCCTGGGGAACGCTGGCCGAGATGTGCCGGGATCGTCTGTTGAAAGGCCAGCAGGTATATATCGAAGGGCGCTTGCAGACGCGAGGCTGGGAAGACAGCCTCGGCCGCAAGCACTTCCGCACGGAAGTTGTGGCCCAGGAAATGATTGTGCTTTCAGACTGACAGGGGATTGACAAATGCAAGCTACTAACCGTCCTAACCGGCGTTTCCGCACCGCCAAGCGCGTGTGCCAGTTCTGCGTCGAGAAGACGCCTATTGACTACAAGCAGGTTGACGTGCTGACGCGCTACGTCAACGAGTTCGGCCGCATGCGGCCGCGCCGCCAGACCGGCACGTGCGCCAAGCACCAGCGCCATCTCGCCCGCGAGATCAAGCGCGCCCGTCACATTGCGCTGTTGCCGTTTGTGTCGGACTAGCCGCGGCTGGATCGCCGTAGACCGAGATGGCCAAGAAACCCCAAACCCCAACCGACGTCGAAGGCCAGCAGCGGCAATCGCGCAAGGAAATGCTGATCGCGCGCAAGCACGAGCGGCAGTTGCGCAACGTCCGCATCGCCATGGCTGTCACCGGCGTCCTCATAGCCATTGTCATCGGCATTGCGCTGATTAACGAACTGGTCCTAACCCCCAAACGTCCTGTGGCCACCATCGGCGAACAGGCGATTACCCTGCGCGAGTGGGAAGATCGCGTCAAATATGAACGCGCGCAGCGCATCATCTTCCTGGAGAATCAGCTGGAGGCGTTCGGCGGTGACGTTGGCATCGTCCAGCAGTTCGGCGGCAACGTCATCAACGATCTCCTCGACGCCGAAGGATTGGGCCAGAACGTTCTGAACGCCATGGCCGACGAGCGGGTGATCTGTAACGCGGTGGCCGAGCGAGGTATTGAGATCGCGGACGCCGACGTGCAAACGGAGATCGGCGCTGCCTATGGCTTCTACGGCGAGGGCATCTCGCCTACTCAGCAGCCGGAACCGACGCAGACCGTAGCCCCGACGCCTTCGCTAACACCCATCCCGACCGCGGTGATCACTGAGGTTGTGCCTACCGCCACGGCCTTCCCGACGCCCACCGCCGGCCCGGCGGGCACGCCCATCCCAACGCCAACCCCTGTCTCCGAACAGGCCTTCCAGGAGGAGTTCGGTACGCTGATGGGCCAGTTGAGCGACCTGGGTGTGGACGAGGCGACTTACCGTAGCGTCGTCCGCGCGCAGTTGTGCCGCGAGCGCCTGGCCGACGCGCTGGCTGAGGAGCAGTCGCTCTCGCGCCTGGCCCCGCAGGCAAGCCTGTTCGTCGTCGCCGCCGACAGTGAAGAGGCGGCGAACGAAGCGCAAGCGATGATCGACTCCGACGGCTTCCTGACGGCCTGGAACACAATCCGTAGCCAGCCGGACGACCCCGCAGCGACGGAAGCGCCCTCGCTTTCGGCCTTCGAGCTGCTCTGGCGCACCCAGGACAACCTGGAGTCCAGCATCAGCGCGGACGTGGCCAGCGCGGCGTTCGACTTGCCGGTCAACCAGCCGAGCGAGACCATTGCTGTGGACAACGGCGACGACACGTCCACTTACTACATCATCATGGTCAGCGGCCGCGAAGAGCGCGAGATGGACGATAACGAATACCAAACGCGCAAGAGCGAGCTCGTTCAGGCGTTCGTTGACGCGCAGCTCACCGGCAACTTGCAGATCAACGAGTTGTGGCGCAGCCGCGTGCCGACGGTGCCGGTCCTGGACAGCAAGTTCCTGGCCCAGCCGACCCCCGCGCCAACGCTGCCCGCCGAGGAGATTCCGGCGACCGTCGCTCCGACTGACTCGACGCCTGTGCCGCCAGAGGGCGAGTAATCGCCACGGTCCGTTCATAACCAAAAGGCCAGCCTGTCTGGCCTTTTCTTTTTCTGTTGGTTCAGGTTTTTGCGCTTTAGCGTGTTCGCCAGGGATTGAGGAACGCGTCAAGGTCCGAAACTACGAGCGAAGGGGCGCCGGGGTCGGCCGGCCGCCTTGTCCTTCAATTGAGAACTCATGGACGAATGGGTGTGGATCAGCGGAATGATCGCCGTAGAGTCGGTCCTGGAGGCCAATAGCCGCGAGGTGAAGGCCGTCTACGTGACTCACGAGCGCTTCGACAGCCGCATTGCTCGCCTCAACAAGCTGGCCCGCGACCGGCGCGTCCCTATCTACGAGCAGCGCCAGGACTTCATAGATGCGGTGGCTGAAGCTAAGGGCCACGGCGGCGTGGCGGCCGAGGTCGGCCCGCGCCAACTGACGCCGCTGGCGGAACTGGCCCCGAGCCCGACCGCGGTGGTGGTCATGCTTGATGGGGTAGAGGACCCGTTTAACTTCGGCCAGGCCGTCCGCTCGCTCTACGCGGCCGGCATCGACGGGCTGATAGTGCGGCCCCGCAACTGGCTGTCGGTCGGGCTGGTCGTTCGCGCGTCGGCGGGAGCGACGGAGCTGATGGCGACCGCCGAAGTCGAGAGCGCCGAGAGCGCGGCCGAGCACTTTCGTGCGCGGGGTTTTCGCATCGCTGTGGCGACGACCGACAAGGCCCAACCGATGGGAACGGTTGACTTAACCGGGCCGCTCTTGCTGCTGATTGGCGGCGAGAAGCGGGGTATTACCCGCTCCTTTGTGCGCGCCGCCGACCTGCGGGTGAGCATCCCTTATGGACGGCCGTTTGCCCACGCCCTGGGCACGGCCACGGCTGCCGCGGCGCTGGCCTTCGAGGTCCTCCGCCAGCGCCAGAGCGGGTGATTTCGTTGCCTCCCGGGGCTATGCTATACTCAGATGGCACGTGTTGAGTCAGAGAAAGCGAGACGAACGACAGCGCGTTCGCCTCGCGTTATGCCCGCAGACGGGCCGAGTAGTTGGCTCCATTGGCAATAGGAGAGCGTAGTGAACCTACATGAGTATCAGGCGAAGCGGCTCTTCGCCGAGCATGGCATTCCCATTCCGCGCGGCGAAGTAGCCTATACGCCGGAAGAAGCGCGCGACATCGCGCGCGATCTTGGCGGCAAGGTGGTCATCAAGGCTCAGGTATTGACCGGCGGCCGGGGCAAGGCCGGCGGCGTTAAGCTGGCCAGTACGCCCGACGAAGCCCGGCAGCGCGCGGCCGAAATCCTGGGCATGACGATCAAAGGGCTGCGGGTGGAGAAGGTCCTGATTGACGAACAGGCCCCCGGCGGTATTCATCAGGAGCTCTATCTGGCGGCGCTCATCGACCGCGCGCGCCGCAAGCCGATGATCATGGCCTCGGCCGCGGGCGGTATGGACATCGAGCAGGTAGCCGACGAGACGCCGGAGAAAATCCACCTTGTCCACATTGACCCGACGCTAGGCGTGCGCGGCTACCAGACGACCTACCTCGCCAATCGCCTGGGCCTGCCGCGCGAACTGTGGCGCGATTTTCACGGGATAGTCGCCGGGCTCTATAACTGCTTCAGCGCCAACGACGCATCGCTGACCGAGATCAATCCGCTCGTGATCACCGGAGACGGCAAGTTGATGGCCCTCGATGGCAAGTTCTCGGTCGACGACAACGCGCTTGCCCGCCAGCCCCGGCTGGCCGACATGCGCGATGCCAAGGAGGAGCCGCCGGCGGAGGCTGAGGCCCGGCGTACCGGCATTACCTTCATCCAGCTCGACGGCAATATCGGCTGCATGGTCAACGGCGCGGGGCTGGCGATGGCGACGATGGACATCATCAAACTCTACGGGGGGCAGCCGGCCAATTTTCTCGACATTGGCGGCGGCGCGCGCTCCGATCAGGTGGCAACGGCGCTGCGTCTCATCCTGTCTGACCCGAAGGTAGAAGCGGTGTTGTTCAACATCTTTGGCGGCATCACCCGCGGCGACGAAGTGGCGCGCGGTGTCCTGGCAGCGCTGGAAGAGATCGAGACCGACGTGCCGATGGTTGTCCGGCTAGCGGGCACAAACGCTGAGGAAGGGCTGGCGCTGCTGGCCGAGGCGGACATGCTCACGGCAGCGACGCTGTCGGAAGCGGCGCAGAAGGCCGTTGGCGCGGCCGCCGCGCGAGCAGCACAGGCTAGCGGGAGGGGATCGTGAGCATTCTCGTCGATAGGAATACCCGGCTCCTTGTTCAAGGCATTACCGGCCGCGAAGGAGCATTTCACACAAACCAAATGATCGCCTTTGGCACGCACGTCGTCGGCGGCGTTGTGCCCGGCAAGGGTGGCCAGTTCTTTGAAGGCGAAGGGGCGCGCGTGCCCATCTTCGATTCCGTGCGCGAGGCCGTGGAGGCAACCGGGGCCGATGCCTCGATCATCTTTGTCCCGGCCCGTTTCGCGCCGGACGCGATGTACGAGGCGGCCGATGCCGGTCTGCCCCTGGTGGTCTGCCTGACCGAGCATATTCCGGTGCTGGATATGATCGCTGTCCGCGCCTATCTTGACCAGCGCAACACCCGCCTCATTGGTCCCAATTGCCCTGGACTGATCACGCCCGGCGGAGCCAAGGTCGGCATCATTCCCGGCTCCATCGTCAAGCCCGGCAGCGTGGGCCTTGTTTCGCGCAGCGGCACGCTGACCTATGAAGTTGTCTACGCCCTGACGATGCGCGGCATCGGCCAGTCCACTTGCGTCGGCATCGGCGGCGACCCGATCAAGGGCATGGACTTCATCGACGTGCTGCGCCTCTTTGAGGATGATCCGGAGACATCAGAAGTAATCATGATCGGGGAAATTGGCGGCAATGCCGAGGAGCAGGCGGCCGCCTTCATTCGCGACTCCATGAGCAAGCGCGTGACGGCCTTCATCGCCGGGCGCACCGCGCCGCCGGGTCGACGCATGGGCCACGCCGGGGCCATCGTTGAGGGCAAGAGCGGCTCGGCCGAGGGTAAGATCGCCGCGCTCCAGGCTGCCGGCATCCAGGTTGCCGACAACCCCGACCGCATCGTGGATATGATCAGTTAGGAATTACGAATTAGGAATTAGGAATGAAAAAAGCGCCGCGCCTGAGCATTTTTCGTTCCTAATTCCTAAATCCTAACACCTAATTCCTAATTCTCTATGCGGCGCTTGCTCCGGGCAATTGACCCCGGCTTCTTCGTCGTCCTGCTCATCTGCCTGCTGGCCGTGTGGCCGTTCGTCAGCAGGGCGAGCCTGCCGGAGGGCACGGACGCCGAACTCCATATCTTCCGTCTCCACGAACTGAGCGTTCTGATCCGCGGCGGTGAGTTCTATCCGCGCTGGGCGCCCGACTTCTACCATGGTTACGGCTACCCGATCTTCAACTACTATGCCCCGCTAACCTACTACCTGGCCCTGCCGCTGGAACTGCTGCCGCGCGTGGACGCGGTGGCGGCCAGCAAGGTGGTGCTCGTCGGCGGGATGCTCCTGGGTGGGCTGGGCCTCTACGGATTCGTCCGCGACACGTGGGGCCGGCGGGCGGGCTACGTGGCCGCGGCGCTCTACGTCTACGCCCCCTACCTCCACTACGTCGATCCCCATATCCGCGGCGCGCTGCCGGAAGCCTTCAGCTTTGCCGTCTTTCCACTGGCCCTGTGGGCGCTCGACCGGCTGCGCCGCCGCCAATCGCCCGGTTCATGGATGGCGGCTATTGCCCTGACCGCGGCGGTCATCCTGAGCCATAACCTGATGGGGTTGTTCTTCTTTGGGCTGCTGGCGGCGTGGACGGGGTGGCAATTTGTTGCCCGGGAGCGGCGGAGCGGGGCAGGGGAGGGAACTGCTCACCGACTCTCCCGTTCCCCAGCTTCCCCGCTCCTCTTCGCCGCCCTCGGCCTCGGCCTTGCTCTCGCAGCCTTCTTCTGGCTGCCGCTCGTCCTGGAGCGCAACGCGGTCAATCTGAGCACCCTCATCGGCGCGGGCGACAACTATGACTTCCGCACCCACTTCGTCCGCCTGGGCGAGTTGCTGGCCTTCTCGCGCCGGCCAGACTGGGGGGCCACGCAATCGCCGTTCCTGTTCAACCTAGGCGTGGCCCAATGGTTGGCCGGGCTGCTGGGCGCGGTCATGCTGGCCCTCGGCCGCGTCCGCGCCCCGCGGCAGGCACTCTTCTTCGCCCTGGCTGCGGTCGGCGTCCTGTTCCTGATCATGCCCCTATCGCGGCCCGTCTGGGAAGCTATCCCCTTCCTGCCCTACTTCCAGTTCCCCTGGCGCTTGCTGGGCGCCGCGGCCGCGCTGCTGGCGGTGCTGGGAGCGGCCGGTGTGGAGGCGGTGGCAAGTGGAGCAGGGCAGTGGGCGAGTGGGGAAGTGAGGGAGCCGGTCAGTGGATCAGCAGGTCAGTATTCAGTGGACAGTGAGCATCCTGGCGGTCGGCGGTCGGCCGTCGGCGGTCGCTACTCGACTCTTGTCTCTCGTCTCTCATCTCTTCTTGCCGTCGCCCTACCCATGCTCCTTGCCCTGCCGCTTAGCCAGCCGGCACCGTGGGCGCCGTTCGGCGAAGTCAGCACCGCGCGCATGTCGCTGATCGAGAATAGCGGCCGCTGGCTGGGCACGACGTCGACCGCCGATTACGTCCCGGCGACGGTCGAGATGTTGCCGCCGCGCCGGGCGCAGATGGTCGACCTCCTGGCGCAGGGCTTGCCGCCCGACCGGATCAACCACGAGGCCATGCCTGAGGGCGCAGCGGTGCGAACTGAGACGGTGCGGCCGCTCCTGACGCGCTATTATGTCAACGCGCCAAAACAGTTTCGCCTGCGCCTTTACCAGTTCGATTTCCCTGGCTGGCAAGTGCGCGTGGACGGCCGGCCCGCCACGACCGAACTGGCCAAGCCCGAGGGCCTGATCGTCGTGCTGGTTCCGCCTGGCGAGCACGTAGTCGAAGTGAAGTTTGGCTCGACCCCTGCGCGAACGTCCGGCTGGATCATCAGCGCTATGGCTCTGGCTTCAGGTTTTGCGGGAGCCTGGTGGCTGCACGGGAGAACGAAACAATCGCTGGTCATCGACCGGGGCAGCTTTCGCACCGATTGGCCTGTGGCCGCCGTGGCGGGTTTCATTTTATTCGGCTCGATTGCCCTCCAACCCGTGGGCCTTTTCCACCGCGAGTCGCGGGGGTTGGCTCTCGATTTGCCCGCGACCGCCCACCTGGCTAACTTCGGCGACCAGATCGCGCTGCTGGGTTACAATGCGCCAGTGACGGTCGCCGCACCGGGCGATACACTTGACCTGACGCTCTATTGGAAGGCATTGCGGCCGCTCGACATCGAGTACCAGGTCTTTGTCCACGTGCTCGACGCGGATGGCCTACTTGTGACCCAATCGGACAAGATTAACCCCGGCGAGTTTCCGACCCACCGGTGGCCGACGGACAAGTACGTGCCCGATGTTCATCGCCTGGCGCTACCGGACGGCTTGCCTACCGGTGTGTACACGGTGGCGGCGGGGCTGTGGGTCCAGAGCGATGGCTGGCGGCTGCCGGTGCTTGATGGCAGCGGCGCGGCCGTGGGCGACCGCGAAAACCTGTTCACGCTCGAGGTGCGTTGAGATGTCGTCGCGCGTGGTAAGTGGCAAAGCAAAGGGCCGGCGGCTCAAACTGGTGCCGGGCGATACCACGCGGCCGATCATGGATCGCGTCAAGGAGAGCCTGTTCAATATCCTCGGCCCGCTAGCGGCTACGCGCTGGCTCGATCTGTTTGCCGGAACGGGGCAGGTGGGCATCGAGGCGCTCAGCCGCGGCGCGGCGGCCGTCGTTTTTGTCGATAACGCTCGCGCCGCAATCCAGACCGTGCGCGAGAACCTGGCGGCGACGCGCCTGACCGACGGCGCGCGGGTGGTGGCTGCCGACGCCTTCCAATTTCTGCGCGACACCGGCGAGGCGCCATTCGACGTCATCTTTATCGCGCCGCCGCAATACAAGGAACTGTGGGTCACAGCGCTCACGGCGGTCGACGCCGCTGCCGACCGTTACCTGACGGCCGACGGCCGGGTCGTCGTCCAGATCGACCCGCGCGAGTTTAAGGAACTTCCCGTGCAAGCGCTCGTTCTCAGCGACAAGCGCAAGTATGGAAATACCCTGTTGTGTTTCTACGATAGGGCCATGCCGCAAAAACGAAGCGACGAGCTGGGATAACCGACCACAGCCAACACCGCAGCGAGTTCCGAGCTTAACGCTCAGAGTTTAGCTAATTGTCCAGCGTAATCTGAATTGTACAGACACCCAGTTCTGCGCCGGTGGGGTCAAGCGCGCGGAGGCGAACCAGGTAAGGCCCCGGGTTCCACTGGCTCAGGTCTGCTTCTCCCAGGTCGCCGTTGACCACCGGCTGGTTTCCTGGGGCCTGCATGATCGGCGCCCATGTCCCCACCGTCTGCGGCCCGTTGAGTTCGATGACATACTGGTGGAGTTCACCGGTATTGGCTGTGCCGCGGAAAGTCACGCGCTGAAAGGCCACCGAGCCATTGAGCGGCTCGCTGAAAGTCAATTCCGGGATGCAACTGGTGAAGGGCGTCGGCGTTACGGCCGCCGTGGCGTCGGCCGACGCGGTGTCGGTAATAGGCTCAGCACTCTCAAAGCCGGGGAGCGCCGGCAGTGTTACCGTCGGCGCCAGCACCGGCGCGCTTCCGCTGTTGCCCTCGACGATAGGAGTCCTTAACGGTGTCGGCGAGGCGAGTGGCGTGGCAAAAACATCCGGGGTTGGCGCAGCCGGAAACATCACCTCTTCGGGCAGGGTGGGCGCAATCTGTACATTTACATAATAAACAGAGCCAGCGGTAGCGGCGAAGAAGAGAATGAAACTCAGGGCATGATTGCGGACGCGGGTGGCCGTCTCCCGCTCTAAATTGAACATAGCCCGCCGCAGCGCCGATTGGGCGCGCACCAGCTCCGTCAGGTACCAGACGAAACCGAGGGCGCTGACAATGTAGATCCAAACGTCGTTGCGAATCAGGAAGAGGTAGATGCGATCCATTGCAGGGTGCGACGCGGGTTACGGCGACGGTGACGGGAGCGGCCCATGGGCCGCCTCCGTCAGGCGATTGAACCCAGGTTGCGGACAACCCCGCGCACAACTGCGATGAGGCGGGGCACAGCCAATTCCCCGGTCGCCAGAACTTCCTCATGCGTGGTGGTATCGCCCGCGGCGGGGTCGAGGACCGCCAGGTTGGCGATGGTGGAGATGCCCAGAACCGGGATTCCGGCATGGCGGGCGACTACGACCTCGGGCGCTGTGGACATACCGACTGCGTCGCAGCCTGCCTGGCGTAGAAAGCGCAGTTCTGCCGGCGTCTCGAAGCTGGGCCCGGCGACGTAGGCGTACACACCCTCGCGCAAGGTGAAGCTTTCGGACCGCGCCGCCTCATGAGCCAGCGCTCGCAGCCGCGGGTCATAGGGCTCGCTCATGTCGGGGAAGCGCGGCCCGAAGCTGTCGTCGTTGGGCCCGCGCAACGGGTTGTTGCCGGCCATCCCCGGGACGTTGAGGTGATCGCGAATGACCATCAGGTCGCCGGGGCGAAAATCCGCGTTTAGGCCCCCGGCGGCGTTGGTGACAATGAGCGTTGTAACACCCAGCGTGATCAGGACGCGAATGGGTAGCGTCACCCGGTCCATGCCGTACCCTTCATAGAAGTGGGTGCGGCCTTGCAGTACAACGACCGTCTGGCCCTCCATCTGCCCGATGAGCAGCCGTCCGGCGTGGCCCGGAACCGTGGACTTAGGCCAGTTGGGGATGTCGGACGTGGGAATAATGTCAGGTGAGTCAACGGCCTCAGCCAGCGAGTTAAGGCCGGAGCCCAAAACAAGGCCAACCGCGGGTAGCTTGCGGGTGCGGGCGCGCACAAAGTCGGCCGCGGCGTTAATCTCGTCTCGCGTTACGAATTGACTCATAATGTTTCGGTGCGCTCCTCTATCAATTCCTGCGTATCGGCTGCCTCTTCGTCCGCGCCTTCCAATTGGGCGTAGATCTGGGTCGTCGAAATGTTAGCGTGGCCTAGCAAGTGCTGAATTTCCTCTAGTTTTGTGCCCCCACTAAGCCGGTGGACAGCGAAGCTGTGACGCAGGGTGTGGGGCGTCACCTCAGTGTTCAGTCCGGCTTGACGAGCGTACCCCTTGATGATCAGCCACAATCCCTGGCGCGTCAACTTCTCGCCGCGATGGTTAAGGAACAAGGCGCGTTCATGGCTGTCTCGGGCCAGCTGCGGCCGGCTCTCGGCCAGATACTCGGCCAACATGGCGCGCGTTGACTCGCCGATGGGGATGCGTCGCGCCTCGCCCTGACGCGTTGGTGAGGACAGAGTCGATTGCTTCAGATCTACGTCCTCCAGTTGCAGCGACACCACTTCGGTTACGCGCATGCCAGTTTCATAGAGAACGTTCAACAGCGTGACATCACGCAAATTCTTGGCCGAATGGTTGCCCAGCGGCGCTGCCAACAGCCGCTCAACCTCGTGCAAAGTCAGCGTTTGCGGCAGCCGTTTCTTTACCTTGGGCGAGTCGATGGCGACAGTCGGGTTGTGGTCGGTTAGGCCCTGCGAGGTCAGGTAGTTGAAAAAGGACTTGATGGCGGCGACTTTGCGGGCAATCGTGGACGAAGCATATGGCTGGTCCTTATGCTTCATGAATTGCAGGTAGGCCTGGATGTCGTCTCCAGTAACGGCCGACCAATCGGTGAGCGCCACGCCGGCCAGTTGCTCCTCATACTCCAGGAACTGGCTCAAGTCGTTGCGATAAGCCGCGATAGTGTTTTCCGAATAATGGTATTCGCGTTCCAGGTAAGACAGGAAAGCGAGCAGTTGCTCATCCATGGCTTACTCCCTGATCGGTAGCCGAATGGCATGTCTAGCACTTTCGAACACGAGGGAGCTTGGCCGTGGCGGGCAGCCAGAAGTATACATCTCCTCTCAGGTCAGGAGTTGCCGGTTCACCTGGTTGGCCAGGAAGAAAACGCTCTTCCTGCGCAGCGCCTTACAGATTATGTCATGCAACTCTAGGGGCATTATAGCACTACTTTTCATAATATCAAATGCCTGTTTGTCAAAATTCGGGTAGCATTCCGCTGTCCGGGTGAGCGCGGCCCGGTCTAGATGTTGATCCGCACCGCGCGCTCCCTTCCCAATCTGCTGAACAAGTCCACATCTCTAGAAGGAGCAGGCACCTGTTATGAGTTCACATCGTCCGCAGCGCATCGTTATCGCCGGCGCGGCCGGTCGCGACTTTCACGATTTCAACACCGTTTTCCGCGACGACCCCGGCTACCATGTCGTCGCCTTCACGGCGACGCAGATCCCCAACATCGACGACCGCCGCTATCCCGCCGTCCTGGCTGGCCCGCTTTACCCCGACGGGATCGCTATTCATCCCGAAAGCGATCTCGAAAAGCTGATTCGGGAGGAAGATATCGACGACGTCGTCTTTTCTTACTCGGACGTGTCGCACGAAACCGTGATGCATCTGGCCTCGCGGGCGCTGGCGGCCGGAGCCGGCTTCCGTCTGATGAATCCCCGCCAAACCATGCTCAAATCGACCCGGCCCGTCGTCTCGGTTGGCGCCGTGCGCACGGGCAGCGGCAAGAGCCAGACGTCGCGACGCATCCTCGACATCCTGCAGAATGAACTTGGCTACCGCAAGGTCGTCGCCGTGCGCCACCCCATGCCCTATGGGAATCTCGCCGAGCAGGCTGTCCAGCGCTTCGCCAGCCACGCCGACATGGATCGCCACCACTGCACCATCGAGGAGCGCGAGGAGTACGAGCCTTACGTCGAGCGAGGCGCGGTCATCTTCGCCGGGGTTGATTACGAAGCCATCCTGCGCCGCGCTGAAGAAGAGGCCGACGTCATCATCTGGGATGGGGGCAACAACGACCTGCCGTTCTTCAAGTCGGAATACCACATCGTGGTGGTTGACCCTCACCGGCCCGGCCATGAATTGCGCTACCATCCCGGCGAGGCCAACGTCCGGATGGCCGACGCCATCGTGGTCAACAAGATCGACACGGCCGACGCGGCGGGGGTTGACACTGTCTTGCGCAACGTGCGCGCCCTGAACCCGCGAGCGGCGGTGGTGCGCGGTGCGTCGCCGCTCTTTGTCGACGACCCGTTGGCGATTCAAGGCCAGCGCGTGCTGGTCATTGAGGACGGCCCGACACTGACCCACGGTGAGATGGCCTATGGCGCGGGGGTCATGGCGGCGCGGCAATTCGGCGCATCCGAAATCATCGACCCGCGCCCTTACGCCGTCCGCAGCATTGCCGCCACATATCAGAAGTATCCCACGACCGGCCCGGTATTGCCGGCGATGGGTTACGGCCGCGAGCAAATCGCCGACCTGGAAGAGACGATCAATCGCACGCCAGTTGATATGGTTCTCGTGGCTACGCCCATCGACCTGGCCCGACTGGTGGACATTGACAAGCCCAGCCAGCGGGTGCGTTACGAGTTGCAGGAAATCGGCCGGCCCACGCTGACCGACCTGCTACGTACCCGGTTCGGGCAGAAGTAAGTCGGCGGGAGTGTGACGGATAGACACGGAACAGAGGGCAACCAAACCGTTCTTGATCCGTGTCAATCCGTCTGATCGGTGTTCACCCATGTTGACTGGCTCACCGGCGAGAAGGTGAGGCGGTGTTCGACGCACGGGCCGAGGCGATCCAGCGCGCGGCGGTGCTGGATTGTGCCGTACCCCTTATGGCGGGCAAAACCGTAGTCCGGAAAGCGCGTGCCGAGCGCCGTCATGTAGCGATCGCGGCTGACCTTGGCTAGCACCGACGCGGCGGCGATGCTCAGGCTATGCTGATCGCCCCGAATGACCGCCTGCTGCGGGATGCCAACTGTAGCCAGCCGGATGGGGCCGTCGATGAGCAGGGCCTCGGCCGGGGGCGACAGCGCGGCTATGGCATCGGCCATTGCCTGAAACGTGGCCGGCAAGATACCCAGCTGGTCAATGCTCCGCGCGGTAGAAAAACCGATAGCGTAGGCCAACGCCCGTTCGCAGATAACGGGAAACAGGCGCTCGCGGGCCGCCGGCGTCAGTTGCTTGGAATCGCGCACGCCCGCCAGGCGCTCGAGCAGAAGCGCGTCGCCGACCGGGAGCACGACGGCCGCGGCAAAGACCGGCCCGGCCAGCGCGCCGCGCCCGGCCTCGTCAACGCCGGCAATGCGGGCCATGCCGTACTCAGCGACCAGGTCTTGTTCCAGCAGGAGATGGGGCGCGGCCGGGGACGCTTCGAAGGGCATACTCAACGAGCTTTGGGCGCCAGCGGATTGGGCCGTCTCGCGCCATCATAGCGCCCAGTCCAACCGTTGTAGCGGATGCGCAGCACCTCGCGGATCATGTTGACGGTATCGCGCACGGGGCTGATGCGGCTGTTCTCACCGTAGTACCACTCCACCGGCACCTCGACGACGCGATACCCGCGCCTCAGAGCGATGAACAGTAGCTCCACGTCGAAGGCCCAGCCGTCGATGGTCTGGCTGGGCAGGATATCCTGCGCCACCTCGCGACGGAAGCACTTGAAGCCGCATTGGGTGTCTTCAAAGCCGGGGATAGCCAGCACCTTGACGTAGAAATTGAACACGCGGCCCATGAAGTGGCGGTAGGCTGGTTCGTTATACCGGACTGCGCCCGGCGCTTCACGGCTGCCGATGGCGACATCATACTGGCCCAGTCGCGGCGGTAAAAACTTGGCGATTTCGCCCACCGGCATGGAGAAGTCCGCGTCGGCCATGAACAGGTAATCACCCGTAGCGGCCAGCATCCCGGTGCGCACAGCCGCGCCCTTGCCCTGCGTCCTCTCGTCGATAACCTGGACGTAGGGGCGTGTCGCCGCGAACTGGAGCGCGATGTCGCGCGTGTTGTCGCGGCTGTTGTTGTTAACGATGATCAACTCCGACGCGTAAGACTGGGCTTCCAGGAACTCGAAGACCGGCGGCAGAGTAGCGGGCAGCCGCCCTCCTTCGTTATAGGCAGGAATGATCAGGCTCAGAAGGGGTGGTGGTGCGCTCATGCGGCTCTATGGGCGGACGCGGGTCAGCCCCATGACGGACTTGGCCAGAACTGCAAGTTTACTCCTCGCCCAAGGGCGCGTCAACCGGCGTCAGGCGCGCCTCCAGTGTCGCCATGTCAACGCGCCGCGCGGCCTGGATGCGTCGGCGCGCCGGCCACAGGCGAAAGATGCCGAACAGCCCGGCCAGTTGACCGCGGAGGCGGGCGCGCGCCGCCGCGCCGCGCCAGGCCCCAATGGCCTCGCGGCTGATCCGCCACTGGGCGCGGGCGATGTCCCGCGCGTGGCGTCGCAGGAGCGGGGCGGGATAATTCTTCCAGATGACATAGAGAAAGTTGCGGCCGTCATGGTAGCTGCCAACCACGCCGCTGCCGCCCGAAGCCTTCAGTTTGTGGTAAACAATCGCCCGCGGCGTGTAGCGGACCTGCCAGCCCGCCAGATGGGCGCGCCAGGCGACGTCCACGTCTTCGCAGGAGAAGAAGAAGGCGTCGTCCAGGAAGCCTATTTCGTCAAGCATGGCCCGGCGATAGGCGGCCGAAGCGCCGCATGCGCCAAAGACCGGCTCTTCGCGCTCGTACTGCCCCCGATCAGCCTGCCACACCCCGCGGTTGCCGGGAATGCCGTCGGCGCGGTAGAAATCCCCGGCGGCATGAAAATGGTCGCGCCGGTCGAACAACAGGAGCTTGCCGGCGACGATGCCGACCTCGGGGCAGCGGTCGAACACGTCGACCACCGCGGCCAGCCAGCCGGGATCGGCCTCGGTGTCGTTGTTGAGCAGGCAGATGATTTCGCCGCGACTGGCGGCATAGCCGGCGTTGCAGGCCCCGGTGAAACCGCGGTTGCTGCCCAACTCCACGAGTTGCACTTCGGGATAGTGCTCGCGCACGTACGCTTGTGAGCCGTCAGTCGAGCCATTGTCGGCCAGGATAACCTCGTGATCGACCAGCGTCTGTCGCCGCAAGGCGCTCAGGCAGTCGTCCAGGAGGTGGCGGCCGTTCCAGTGGGGGATAACGACCGACACGCGCGGCGGGGCGTTACTCACGGCAATGGCTCGTTATGCAGGTAATCGGCCAGCGCCTCTTGCCAGGGCCGCAGCGTGATGCCCAGGGCGGCGCCATTACGATTGTGGAGCGCGGCAAAAGGCGGCGGCGAGGAAACGCGCGGATAGGCGCCACTCAGGATGGGCACGTTGGCCGCGTCGATCCCCGCCTGACGCAGGATTTCATTCGCAAAGGCCCAGCGCGAGCACGCGCCGCTGTTGGTGAAGTGATAGACGCCGTACTGCTCCGTTTCCACGAGATGGCCAATGGCCGCCGCCAGGTCCGGTGCATAGGTGGGATTGCCGACTTCATCGGTGACGACGCGTATCGTCCCCGTCTCGCGGGCACGCTTCAGAATGGCGTGGATGAAGTTGCGGCCGCCCGGCGCATAGAGCCAGGCGGTACGGATGATGTAGACGCGACTAAGCAGGGCGCTGACCGCAACTTCGGCCGCGGCCTTGGAGCGGCCGTAGGGGTTGCGCGGCGCGAGCGGCATCCACTCTTCATAGCCGCCCGGCTCATCGCCGGCAAAAACCTCGTTGGTGCTTATATGAACCAGGGCCGCGCCGCTTTCCAGACAGGCCAGGGCCACGTTGTGTGCGCCGTGAGTATTGACGCGAAACGCGCGCTCGGGGTCGCGAGCGCAGCCGTCAACGTCGGTGTAGGCGGCGCAGTGGATGACGAGTTCCGGCGCGACGCGGGCCACGGCCGCGCGCACAGCGTCGCCGTCGGCTACGTCGATTGCCGGCAGATCGACCGGGGTAAGATCATGGTGGGCGAGGACGTGCTGTAGCGCTGTGCCGAGTTGGCCGGCCGCGCCGGTGATGAGAATGCGCATAACCGCTCAATTGTGGGCCGTGGCTCCGCTCTTGTCAATTTGACAGGCCGCTCGTTCGCCCTGATACTCGGTTGGCAGGAAGAAATGAAAGACGGATGGGACACGAAGAAGAAGGACGGGATGATTAAAGATCGGAGTCGCAGAGGCCGGTCGATCCTATCTCATTCCCTTCGCGTTGACTGACCCAACCCATGCGCATCGACGTGGTGACCCTTTTCCCCGGCATGTTCTCGGCCTATCTGGGTGAGAGCATCTTACAGCGCGCCCAGACGGCGGGTCTGCTGGCCATCGACGTCCACAACCTGCGCGACTACGCCAGCGGCCGCCACCGGGTGACTGACGAGCCGCCTTTCGGCGGCGGCGGCGGGATGGTTCTGAAACCGGAGCCTATCTTCGCCGCCCTTGAAGCGCTATCTGCTCGGGCCGAACCGGGCGAGCGGCCGCGGCGCATCCTTCTTTCCCCGCAGGGCCGCCCGCTGACGCAAAGCCTGGCCGCAGAGTTAGCCGGCGAGGCGTGGTTGCTGCTGCTGTGCGGACGCTATGAGGGGGTGGACGAGCGCGTCCGCGAGCATATGGTTGACGACGAGATTTCGATCGGCGACTACGTGCTGACCGGCGGCGAGCTGGCGGCGCTCGTGCTGATCGACGCCCTGGCCCGGCACGTGCCGGGCGTGTTGGGCGACGAGCAGGCGGCGGCGCGTGACAGCTTCGCTATTGGCCTGCTGGAAGGGCCGCACTACACGCGCCCCGTCTCGTTTCGCGGTTGGGACGTGCCCGAGGTGCTGCGTTCCGGCCACGCCGGGCGCGTGGCCCGCTGGCGGCGCGAAGCGGCACTGCGGCGGACGTGGCAGCGGCGACCCGAATTGTTGTTAACGGTCGAATTGAGTGAGGATGACCGGCGCTTTCTGATGGCGCTGGCGTTGGAAACGGTGGCAGAACAATATGGACGGACGGCGAGTTAGCGAGTCGCGGGTTTCCTTTGCGCAACCGATGGGCGTAACCGACGCCAACGTGCTGGGCAACGTCCACGGCGGCATCATCATGAAATTGTGTGATGAGGCCGGGGCCTATGCGGCCATGAAGCACGCCCGTCATCCGGTCGTTACCGTCGCCGTCGATTCGATGAGCTTTCACTCGGCCGTCGGTATCGGCGATCTGCTGAGCGTGACCGGCGAAGTAACGTGGGTGGGACGCACCTCGCTGGAGACGCGGCTTCTGGTGACGGCCGAAGACCCCCTCAGCGGAATCGTCACCCATACGAACACGGCCTACTTTGTCTACGTCGCCCTGGATGAGCGCGGCGACCCGGCCACGGTTCCGCCCCTCATCTGCGAGACAGATGAGGAGCGCCGGCTATTTGAGGACGGGGCGCAGCGGCAGGCGGCCCGTTTGGCCCGCCGTCATCGTGATCGGGCTGAGCGCGCCTGACCACCCGCTCCCATGCGCGCTTACCTATCTCGTCCGCAGGCGATACGCTTGGACTTGCTCATCCTGGGGCTGACAGCGATGTTCCTTGGCTATTTCGCCGTCTGGCTGCCCGGCCCGGGTGTCGGGTTGCAGCTGATCGGCGTCGAAATCGGCGAGTGGATCAAGTTCCTCGGCGTTGGCCCGCGGCGCGACCTGTTCTATCTGCCGCCGGTCGCCATCGGGCTGATCCTGGCGTTGTGGACGGCGCTGTGGCCCAACGGCCGCTGGCACACCTGGGCGGCGCGCGTGCTGGCGGCGGCGGTTGCCCTGCTGGCCTTCCCGGCCGTGGCCGCCGTTGCGAGCGAGCCGCGTTCCCAGTGGCTGGCGCGACTGCTGCTGATCGGGCTGGTGATAGCCGCTTCAGGCCTAAGCGCCGGGCTGGCGACGCGGCCGCCTGATCGCAGGGTGTGGCTGGCTGTGGCCCTTGTCGCCGTTGCCGGCGCGGCGCTACCGGCCTGGCAATATTTGGCCGTCCGGCCGGTCGTGGCGGAGGTCATGCGTCAACCCATCGGCATCGGCCCGGGCGTGTGGCTGAACGGGTTGGGTGGGGGACTGGTGGCCGCGGTCGCCATGAGCGAATACCTGGCCGGGCAACAAAAAAGACGGCCGCCCCAACGGCAGCCGTCTTGAGTGAACCCTTTATTAGGCAACAAGCAACTAGACGATACGCGTTCGCTAGGCCCGCATGCGGCTGTTGATGTAGTGGACAGCCTCGCCAACGGTCGTGATCTTCTGGGCTTCCTCGTCCGAAATCTCGCCCTCAAATTCCTCTTCAAATGCCATAATCAACTCCACCAGGTCGAGCGAGTCCGCCTCCAGATCTTCGCGAAAGCGCGCGTCGATGACCACCTGGTCTTCGTCCACGCCGAGCAAATCGACGATGATCGCCTTCACTCTTTCTTCAGTGTCATTCATTGACTGCTTCTCCTTCAACGTCATGTTTAATTGCGACGCGTCGCGGGCCACGCCCGTTGCCTTTGTCCCGTCAATAATAGCCAGTCGCCATCAGGCGCGAAACTGTCGCGCATCAATCCATCCTTCAGTGGAGGACAGTCGGGATTGTAGGTGTTAGCCCCGGATTGTCAAGCCCGCGCCGGCGGCCGCGGGCCGTTCGCGCCGAGAAAAACGTGCTGATTGTCACCTGGGGCGTCCGGCCGTTCAGGCTCAAGCGGTGTCCCTATCAGCGCCGAGGCGACCACCATCCTTCCCTGCCTCGCTCGGGCTTCCCAGCGGCCCTTGTCAGATAGAACACGGCCTGTGCGGCTTGGTTGCGGCGCGGCGGGGAAGGCGGCACAATCGGGCCTAGAGCCGGCCGCAACCCGCCACCCCGCCGGGCCGTAATGAAAGGTAGACGCTAACGCGGGCGGCCTTTAGTCCGCCCCTGATGCTAACCCGAGGTTGACAGGAGACCAAAATGACAGAGAAACGACTGACACGTGTGGAAGAAGGTCGCATGATTGCCGGCGTCTGCGCCGGGCTTGCTCAGTATTTGGGCGTTGACGCGACCGTCGTCCGGCTGGTGTTCGTTCTGCTGGCGCTATTCGCCGCCGGGGGTGTATTGCTCTACCTGGTACTCTGGCTGATCATGCCGATGGAGTAATTAGGCGGGAGCCGGTAGCGTGTCAGAGCCGGGCGAGCGCGATTCCGGGCCGGCCGTCAGAACGGATCGGCTCGAGCGTTCGTCATCGCCGCTAGCGCCCGACGCCTCAGACCGCTACCCACCGGCATCCCGCGCCACAAGCGGGTTGCGGCCTCGGTTGCTCCCATTCCTGCGGCGACCCGCATGACGGCAACTTTGCCGCCGCGACCAAATAAGCCTATACTTGCCCGGTGGGCAGCCCTCGGCTGCCCACCGCAGGCAAGCCACAATGGAGTCTCTTCTCGCATTTATCCCCGAAGACCGGCGCGTAGCCTTGGCGGAAGGCTATGAACTCCCTGATCGTGCCGAAGGCTCCGTCCTCTTTGCGGATATTTCCGGCTTTACGCCTCTGACCGCAGCGCTGGCCCAGGAGTTGGGCGTCCAGCGCGGCGCGGAGGAAGTGCTCAACCAGATCAACCCCGTCTATGAGGCCATCATCGCTGAGCTTCACCGCTACGGCGGCAGCGTGATGGGCTTCGCCGGCGACTCGATTACCTGCTGGCTCGATCAGGACGATGGCCGGCGCGGCGTCGCCTGCGCGCTTGCTATGCAGGAGGCGATGCGCCCATTCGCCACGGTCAAGACCCCCGCGGGAACGCCCATTACCCTGGCGATCAAAGTGGCTGTTACCGCCGGTCCGGCGCGGCGCTTTGTGGTCGGCGACCCGGCTATCCAGCTCATCGACGTGCTGGCGGGCCGCACTCTGGACCACGTGGCCGCGGGGGAGAAGGTGGCCGAAAAAGGGGACGTCGTCGTTGGCGAGAACGTAGCCCTGGCCATTGGTCCCGCGCTGGAGGTCACCGAGTGGCGTCAGGGCTCTGGCGGCGACCGTTTCGCCGTGGTGGGCGGGTTGCGCGTTCTCCCCGAGCCGACGCCGCACCCGTTACTGCCGCCCGATGCGCTGGCCGAGGAGCAGGCCCGATCTTGGGCGCTGCAGCCGGTGTACCGCCGCATGCAGACAGCGGGCAGGTTCCTGGCTGAACTGCGGCCGTCGGTGGCTCTGTTTCTCAAGTTCACCGGTATTGACTATGACGGGGATGATGACGCCGGGCGCAAGCTAGATGCCTACGTGCGCTGGATGCAGGCCGTCGTGCAAAAGCAGGAGGGATTTCTCATCCAGCTGACGATGGGCGACAAGGGCAGCTACGCCTACGCCAGCTTTGGCGCGCCGCTGGCTCACGATGACGATAGCATGCGCGCCGTAGCCGCGGCCCTGGAACTGCTCCAGCCGCCGCCTGAACTAAGCTGCATCCGCGACATTCAGATCGGCATCAGTCGCGGCCGCGTTTGGGCGGGCGAGTGCGGCGCGCGCTATGGAGCGGGTAGCCCGCGCTTTACCTACGGCGTCATGGGCAATGAAGTGAACATGGCCGCGCGCCTGATGGGGAAGGCCCAGCCGGGGCAAGTCCTGGTGCGCCGTCGCGTGGCCGAGGAAGCGAAACAGGGCTTCCAATTTCGCCAGCTGGGCCTGATTACGGTTAAAGGCGGCGCGGAACCAATCCCCGTGGCCGAGCTCGTCGGCCGCCAGCAGGGTCAGGCGTTGCTGGCTTCCCAGTTCGAGTTGCCGCTGGTGGGCCGCGAGACAGAACTGAGCCAGCTCGAGCGCCTGCTGGACAGCACACTAGCCGGACGCGGGCAGGTGGTGACACTCCAAGGGGCGACCGGCATTGGCAAGAGCCATCTGGCGGCCGTTTTCCGGCAGTATGCCAGCGCCAGCGGCTTCCAGGTGGCGCTCGGCACGTCGCAGCGCATATTTCAGTCCACGACTTATCTGCCCTGGCAGCAAGCGCTGCGCCAGTTGCTCGGGCTGAGCGGCGTCGCCGCGGCCGACCAAAGCCCGGATGCCTTCGCCCGCGTCCAGGCCGAGTCGGTCGAGCGCACGCTGCTTCAGATCAATCCGAACTGGGCGATTCGCATTCCGCTGCTGCGCGACGTCTTGAGCCTGCCCTTGGCCGATAACCCGACCACGGCTGCCTTCGACCCGAAGCAGCGCCAGGAGTCGCTCTTTGCCTTCGTCATCGAGGTCATCCGCGCGTGGTCGCGCTCGCAACCGTTGTTGCTGGTGTTTGAGAACTCGCACTGGATGGACGAAACCTCGCGCGCCCTGCTGGAAGCGCTGAGCAAGAACGCGCATGACGTTCCGGTCATGGTGCTGGTAATCGTTCGCCCGGCGTCGGAGACGGATACGCAAGCCGAGGTGCTGGTAAGCCTGCGGGGTTTGCGCAACCACTATCTGCTGCCGTTGCATGAGTTGAATGCGGTTGGCGTGGAGCAGCTGGTCGGCAACCTGCTCGGCGGCCGTCCCTCATTGCTGGCCCGCCTGCTCATCGAGGCCAAAGCCCAGGGCAACCCGTTCTTCACCCGCGAGCTGGTGGATGCCTTGCGCGAGTCGAACCAGCTGAAACAGGAAGAGGGCGAATGGGTCCTTTCCGAAGGCATGATCGAGGCTTTGCGCACGGCCAATGCGCTGGTGCGCGAAGAGGGCACGTGGGTGCTCGCCAAAGCCGCAGACCTCTCTACCGTCAGCCTGGGCATCCCTGACTCGGTGCACGGCATCATCCTGGCCCGGCTTGACCGTCTGCCAGACACCCACAAGCCAACGATCAAGGTCGCTAGCGTCATCGGCTACAGCTTTGAACTGGGATTACTGGCGCAGGTTCACCCGGCCCGGCCCGGCCGCATGGCGCTCGAAAGCCAGGCCCATACGCTGGAGGAGCGCGACTTCATCGTCCCCGAGTTCGCCTACGAGGGTTGGGAAACCGGCGAAGCGGGCGGATCGAGCGATGCCGGCCGCTATACCTTCCGCCAGCAAGCGACACAGGAGGTTTCGTATGAGACGCTCCTGTATACCCAGCGGCGCGAATTGCACCGCAACCTGGCCGAACTACTTGAGTTGCAATCGCCCGAAGCCGTGGACCAGATCGCCTACCATGCCTACCTGGGCGAAGACTGGCCGCGCTCCCTGCGCTATCACCTGCTGGCCGGCGAAGAGGACAAGAAGCTGTTCGCCAATCTGCAAAGTGTCGATCACTTTCGCAAGGCGCTCGCCAGCGCTGAGCGGCTGAACACGGCCGATACCCTGAAGGACCGGCAGCACGTCCACGCCGAACTGGGCGAGTTGCTATTGACCATCGGCCACCAGGACGATGCGATTGCCCATCTGCAGGCGGCTCTGGCAATGGCGGGGGAGCTAGGCGACGTGGAGGCCCAGGCCCACGCCTGCCGCTGGCTGGCCCGATCGCAAGAACTGCGCGGCCAGTATCAGCCCGCTTTGGAGTGGATCGACCGCGGGCTGTCCATATTGGCGGAGCGCATGACCCCGTCGGCGTTGGAGTTGCGTCTCATCGCCGGGCTTATCTATAGCCGGCAGGGGGAATACAAGAAGGCGAGCCAGCAAGCGCTGGCCAGCCTGCTGGCGGCCGATGAGTTGCAGCAGCCCTCTATCGTCGCTCGGGCCCACAACCTGCTGGGCACCATCGACCGCCTGCGCGGCCGGCTCGATGGCGCGGCCGAGCATTTCCAGGAAGCCTTCGCCCTGTACAAGGAGCTCGGCAACCTCCAGGGTCAGGCCCTGGCCCAGAATTCGTTGGCCAATGCCTACTTCGATCTCGGCCAATGGAGCGAGGCCGACCGCTACTATCGCAACTCGGGCCAGATCTTCAGCCAGCTCGGTAACATCTATAACCGCGTCCTCGTCGACAATAACCTCGGCGGCATCGCCCTCAACCAGGGTCGCCTGGACGATGCGCTGCTGTTCTACCAACGCGCGCTGCGCGCCCTGGAGCAAATCGGGGGCTCTCTGTGGGTGATGGGTGCGCTCAACCTTAATCTCGGCGCCACCCACATCCGCCGCGCCGAAATGACCACTGCCTTCGCGCACCTGGCGCGCAGCCGCGAACTGTTCGAGCAAGCCAAGGTGCGCGACTTGCTCCCGGAGATGCATCGCCGGCTGGCCGAAGCCCACCTCGTTCAAGGCTCCACGATACAGGCCCGGGACGAAGCGCAGCAATCGCTGGCGATCGCGCAAGAATTGACGATGCTGGCCGAACAGGGACTAACCCTGCGCACGATGGGCGCTATTGCTATCGCCGAGAGCGCTCTGGACGAGGCGCGGGTACACCTGGACCAGTCCATTACGCTTCTCGGTCAGGTCGGGGACAACTACGGGCTCGCTTGTGCCCAACTAACCTTGGCCGAACTGCACGCGGCCGAAGGCGACTCCGCCCGGCGTGATGCCATGCTAAGCCAGTGCATCCCTGTCTTTACTGGCCTCGGCGCGTCGCTCGAACTGGAACGAGCCCAGAACCTGCTCCAATCCTCCCTGCCCACCAAAGCCGCGGTCTGACCGCGAAACATAGGTATGCCATAGACTATGCCGGCTATCCCACCTGGATAGCCGGCATGATCTATGCTTCCCACTTCCTGATTTGCGCGGTTACTGCGCTTGCTGGAGACAGCCCGCGGGCGTGCGGGTGGCCTGTTTCCGGCGGGCAATCATACCGGAGAGACGCCCGACGCGCGCCGGCAAGATCACATGTATAGAGGCGGGTAGGTTTGTCCTTCTATTGTCAGTGCGGGGTTCGATGATAAGGACAGGGAACGATCAGCGCATCGTTCCCTGTCGCTGCCTTTCATTCGGGTAAAGCGCCGCCCGCAGACCGTTTGGTGTGGTCTAGCGCTGCACGAACACTCCGTCGACGTTGACCTTCAAGCCCACGGCGTAGGAACTCCAGAAGCTGCGGTAGGTACAACTCGTCGTCGGCCCCAGCGCGCCGGGGTCGCAGACGAAGACGTCACCACCATTGCCTTTCACCGTCCCCAGGTTAAAGCCATTGTTGACCGACAGGTAGAGGTCGCCGTTTGCCGGGTCTATCCACAGCGCGTCGATGTCCTCGACCGCCAGTTTCACATCAGACCCATCGAACAGGAGCGACCAGGCGCCGGCCGTCGATTCGCCGGACGTGGTGAAGCGGAACTCCAGCAGGTCTTCGTCGGCCGCGCGGACGGCCGTGCCGCCGGGGCCGGGCACGGTCGCCGCGCCCTTTGCGCTGATGACGAGGTGGCCGGCGCTGTTGATGCTCAGCGCGTCGATAGCCTCGCCGCTGGTGGAAAGGCCCACGTCGGAGCCGTCGAAGTACCACTGGAACGTGCCCGCCGTGTTGTTGCCCGTGCTGGTGGGCGTGAAGCGGACGATGTCCTGCGCCATGACCTGGCCCACGCCGGACAACGTTGTCTTGGCGACGGGGCTGAGCAACAGGCTGCCGTCGGGCAATAGGGTGAAGGCCTTCAGGGTATTCATGCCCACGTCCGAACCGTCGAAGTACATCGACCAGGCGCTGCCGTTGTAGCGCAGGATGTCGCCGTTGGTATAGGCCACGCCGCCGACCGTGCCCGTGCCGCTGGGACTGACGTAGATCACGTCGCCGGCCGGGCCGGTGCTGGGCTCGTTGGTGAAGGTGCAGGTGATCGACTCGCCCTTGTCCAGGTCGATGAGCACCTGCCCCGGCCCCTGAACCACCGTCCCCTGGTCGGGGTCGTCGCAGGTAACGCTACTGACCGTCCAGCCAGACTGGGCTGTCTCGCGCACCAGGTACGCGCCCGTCTCGATACCGGCAAACAGGCGCGTCGTGTCGCCGGGGACGGTCAGCGTGAACGCGCCCAGGTCGCCCGTGTAGGCGAAGGAACCCGTGCCGCTGGTCGTCTGCTTCACGATCGTGATGCCGCCGGACGGCGGCTGGAACGGAAGTTCCTGGCCCAGGTCGATGCTATCGATCTGGTAGGCGCCGAAGCGATAGTCGCTCCCGTCCCAGTAGCGGGAGTAGTTGCAGGCCGTGATGGGGCCGGTTGTGATGGGCGAGCAGACCGCGATGTCGTTACCGTCGATGGCTACGCCGCCGAGGGTGATTGCGCCCTGTGGTGTGAAGTACACGTCGCCGTTGTCCGGGTCAACCCAGCTGGCCCAGATGCGATTGCCGCTCAGGCCCAAAGCGCTGCCGTCGAGGAACGTCTCGAAGTAGCCGCTGGTGCCCTCGCCATAGGTGTTGGCGATGAACATCAACAGGTCTTCCGGTCCCGCCGTCAGTATGCCCGACGCGCTTGGCACGTCCGTATTGCCGACGGTGCTGATGAGTAAGCGGCCCTGCGGCGTGAAGCCAATGCTGGTGATCGCTTCCGTATCCCGCACCAGGCCGACGTCCGAGCCATCAAAGAACCAGGTGAAGGTCCCCGCTGTTTCCGGCCCAACGGCCGAGGGCGTGAAGCGGATGATGTCCTGCGGTTCAACCCAGCCCAAGCCGGGCACCGTGAGCCGTGTCCGCGGCGTGAGCAGGATGCTGCCCCCGTTCAGCAGCGAGAAGGCGCTCATATTGCGAGCAAAGCCAACATCCTCCGCGTCAAAGTAAAGCGTCCACTCGTCCTCGTCCGGCAGATAAGCCAGGATATCGAAGCTGTCGAAGGCGATGCCGTCAACGCTGCCCGCCGCGCGCGGCGAGATGTAGATGGTGCGGCTATCCGGGCCACCTCCACCGCTCACCACGGCGCTGTAGTAGTTGCCATGGTCGAGCACAGCGCTGACATTACCGGCGTTGTCCACGGCCTGGACGAAGTACTCATACACGCCGTTTTCCGGCACAACGACCGACTTACTGGCGATCAAGGTGTCAGGGTCGTAGTTCAGGTCTACTTGGGACCAGGTATCGCTGTTGACGTTGCGGTAGAGAACGACGACGCGCATGACGCCGGTCGCCGGCAAGTAGGTTGCCGCCGGCGCGTCCTGCACCAGAGCGCTGAACGTCAACGTGCGGCCGAGCGGGTTCACGGCTCCTACCTGCCAGATGCCCGGCTTCTGGTAGTCCGGCTCATAGCTTGGACTTTCATAGACCAGCAGTTGCAAGTCGCTATAGAGGCGCATCGTGCCGACCGTTTTCGGGTTGGCGCTGTTCGACGTGGCGCGGAACTGGCCGGGCACCACGACAACGTCCTGCGAGAACTGGCCCTCGCCGATATCCCAGAAGCGGCTGACCGAGGCCGGGAGCAGGGTGTACCATTGGGGCACATCGAAGCGCAGTTCGCCGCTCAGACTGTCGGTATCCTCAGGCACGATGCCGATGATGACCGGGTCGAAGTTCGGTGTGTCATCGAACGTCCCGCCGAGCATCAGAACGCCGCGCGTGACGACCTCGGCCGAGTCGCGACTGACCGTCGTTAGCGGCAATACCGGCCGTTCCCCGGTCTCCAGCGTCGTACCGCCGCGCACCTTAAAGTAGCTGCCGCGGCTGACGTCAAAACGATCGTAATCAAAGGTCAGGTTAAGCGGCGTTTGCGTCAGCCCGGGAATGGGCGCGGCCGGGCCGATGGAAGCCGCCGTTGCGGCGCTGACGCTCGCGGCCGGAGCGGCCGCCGCGCCGCCGTCGGGTTCGACATTCGTCTGAGCGGGTAGCCGGACTTTCTGCATCGGCAACCCGTAGAGCGTCATCTCGCCCAACAACTTCTCGTCGTAGGCGCTCAGCGTGCCGGCGGCCTTCTCGTTGAAATACTGCTGCTTGGCTTCCAGCAGCGCGCCGCCCACGCTGGGGTTGGTCGCCGCCGTCCCCGGGTTGGGGTTATAGCCGAGCTGGTCAACGAAGTTCGCCATCAGGCGCTCCGAGTAGGCCAGCAGGTCGGCGTCGCCATAGCCGAAGCCGGTGTTGCCGATGAAGGCCGCGCCCTCGCCGGCGAACATTTGCGCCCAGTCCAGGCCGCTGACCGCGGCGTTCGGCGCATACCAGCGGTCGCTGACGTTCAGGCCCGACTGGCAGCCGACGGAGAATACGAGCGACCCGGCGAAGTTATTGGTTGGGTTATCGTCCACTTCGGCAGCGTAGACCAGGTTGTTCGCCTCCGTGCGGCTGCCGTTGGGGTAGAACAACTGGTGGTCAAAGTGGGAGTTGAGCGAGATTAGGTCGAAGCGCTGCCCGCTAAAAGCCGCGTCGCGGAAGGCCGGCCCGCGCCAATTGTTGTCGATGAGCGTCGTCTGGTTGGTGACGCCGCGCGCCCGCAACTCGGCCGAGACGGCCTCGGCCTGATCGATCAGGAAGTCATAGCCCGTCACCAGCGCGCTTTGCGGCTCGATCGTCTCGTTATCGGCCTGGTAAACGGCAATGAGGTTCTCGATGTCCTCCGGTGTCTCCACCAGGCGGCCGATGGCGAACTGCGGCAGATAGAGTTCCCGGCCAAAGGCGTTGAACGGCAGCACGGCGGCATAGTAGTCGTCGCTTAGGAAGTAACGGTACTGATAGGCAGCGTTGATAGCCGGGTCCGCGGCTTGCTCGTAGCGGCGCTGGTTAGCCACCAGCGTGTCGTCCACCTGCCGGCGGAAGGGAACGATCTCGTCGCCGCCCGCCAGCACGATGTACTTCAGGTTGGGGTAGGCCGGCAGTTGGTCGTACAGGAAGTGCTTGATGGTTTGAGCGACGCGGTTGGCCGTCTGCGGGTTCAGCAACTCGGTCGTCGTCTCTTCGTCCCACGTGGCATAAATGTCGCGCAGGGCAAAGTCGCCTTCCACGTCCTGGACGGTATCCAGGTCGATGACAATGCCGTTGACTGTCGGGTCGGCCGCCAGCAAGTCCAGGCTGTCCATCACCGCCGTCGCGTTCGCTTCGTCATAAGCCGCCGCCCAGCGCGCCCGGTTGGTGAGGATGATGGTTTGCACGCTTGTGTCTGTGGCCGGCGTCGGGAAGTCGCGTTCCGGCTGCTCCGGATTGGTTGGCAGCGTTTCCTCTTCAGTCACCTCGATGTTCACGGTGAACGGCAGACCGACGGCCGTTGCATCGTGCGCGATGACACCCAGGTAGTAGGGGCCGACCAATTCGTGGACGAGGTGCTCAATCTTTTCGTTGCCCGCCACGTTGGCCGGGCCGCTCTTCAAGGACACGCCGACCAGCGTCCCATCTACGTTATTGCGGGCGATGTCGCTGAGTTGGGCGATGTCGCTAAGTTGGGCAATGTCGCTCAACTGGGCGATGTCGCTGAGTTGAGCGATGTC
>CAZSOD010000027.1:0-29647 GCA_964608255.1 uncultured Ardenticatenaceae bacterium | reverse complement strand
TCGTAGGGAGCGTTAAGCCTTCTGCCGAGGTTAAACTTCTCAAGTCCAAAGACCCCCCTATTGTCGTAGGGAGCGTTAAGCCTTCTGCCGATGTTAAACTACTCAAGTCCAAAGACCCCCCTATTGTCGTAGGGAGCGTTAAGCCTTCTGCCGAGGTTAAACTTCTCAAGTCCAAAGACCCTAATAAATACGTAACCCCTTTTAAGTCTTTTGTATTAGAAATATCCCCTATATATAAACTAGAAATTGGTACGTTTAAATATTCAGCTACGGTTTCTTTATTGCTATTTAAAAGATCTTTTAACCGTTGTATTTTAAGATTTGAAGTTTCTCTGTCGTAACTGCCGTCTCCATTATTATATACTTTTATTAAAGTAGGAATATCCGCTACATCTAAATTGTCGTTGTTTTTATATTTTTTATATAATAAATTAAAATCTTTGGTGTTAATAAATTTTTTACCATTTGGATAGCGTTCATAAAAATAGGAAGTTTCTTCTATATCCTCATCTGTCACGCTTTGCCCAGAACCTATTCCTCTGGACTCTCCTAACTCTGAACCATTATATTTCATGGCTAGTTTAGTATTGTAGTTGGTATCTACAAAGATATAAAAATCTCCTTGAGAATTATGAGATTTAGCTGTAGTAAAAGTAGCTCCCGTACACCATGATCCGTTAGGTTTATATTTATGGGTTTCTTTAGCCATTAAATGTAAGTCCATAACTACTTCGTCAGAACTATTCTGTGGAAATTTTAACCATATTCCTCCGGGACGTTTTTCAACAGCATATTTTTTTACAATTTCTTCTCTAGCGTCTTTTGATAAAAAATCTTTATTATTATGTTTATTATAAATTTTTATAGGGTTATCCTCCGAGCCGTTTTGTAATTCTTCCTGCACTATCGGCAAAATAGCTGAAGACATTTCGTTATGTAATCCTACCGTGTTCGCATTTCTTTTGGATAAATATCCTTCATTATTTACATTGTAATTAAGTGTGGCATTAACCATTACGAATTGGAACTCTACAGAATAATCGTTGTTTCCAATAAGATAATTCAACCCTTTTATTAAATGTTCTTTTTGTTGTTGTCTTTGAGCGTTAATCTCTTTAGCTCTATCCTCTTTATGCGTTTTAGCATATTTCCAAGCATCTGCTGTAGCTTGGTTCCCTAAATTCTCTTCTCTTTCAATTTCTGCATCAATATACGCATCAGAAAAATCTTCGATATAATAATAATCAGAAGTATTAGCCTTATGTTTTATTTCTACAAGTTCATCTTCTAATAATTTGACGACTTCAGATTTAGAAAGTGTTTTAACTGTTTCTTTAGACTTTAGTATGTCTTTTATCTCCTCTACTTCTTCTTTTAACTGTAAAGCTTTCGGAGTATTCCCCTGTTTATTTTTAAATAGTTCGGCTAATTCTTTTTGAAGTTTATTTAATTCAGTTCTTAAATTAACATCTACTTCTTTTCCTGCGTTTGCAGCTAAAGTATTAAATTTAGAAGATTGAGCTAAGGCTTGCAAAAGTATCTTGTCAGCAGTTTCAGATAAAGAAGGAACTATCCTTTTTATTGCAGCTATTTGTTCATCTGACTGGAATAATACTTCTACATCAGTATTGTCAGAATAGTTTTCGTTAGCAGAATTATCTAACGTAGAATTTAGAATACTTTTTACAGTTTCTTCCACGCTATTTTTAGCATTTATAATAGTAAGCCTTTTCCTATAGTCTTTTAAAGGAACACCTAATCTTTTAGCAATGTTTCTAACTACCTTATGAAAAATAGTAATTGAATCTTTAGTAGCTTGTTTTTGCTGAGGAGTTAGTGGGAGAGGAGCGTTATTGGTTCCTCGCTCTTGGTTATTATATTTTTGCAGTTCTTCTTGAGAAAGCTTTTGCCTATCATTAACAATTAAATCTCTAACCCCTTTTTCAAAAGCGTCATTAGCGGCTTCCCTGCTTTCTTTTGTGGATTTATCTGCTTTATCGTAGGTCTTTACAAGGTTTTTTACTTGATCTGACTCATGAGATCTAAGCTTTTCTACTAAGTCAGAGGTAGGATTAACTTCTTCATCATGAACTTCTATTATCTTAGATAGTTCTGTTTTTTGATCTTGAGAGAGAGAATTTTTGCGATTAGTAGCTGTTTGCGATACTTTTTGCAAATTATTACTCTCGATAACTACCTTTCCTCCAAACTCTTTGTCGTTAGCCATTACTTCTTTAATGACTTTTCCATTAGAATCTTTTATGTTAAAGGTTCCGTCTGAGTTTTGCTTTACTACTTCATGTTTAACTCCATTCCATAATACCGTTTCTCCTTTTACAAGTTTATCTCCTAGCTTTACTTTTACTATGGTTTCTTTAGTGTCCTGAGAAGGTTCTTTTGTTTCTATTTTAGGAACAGGTGCGTCTTCTGTCTTTTTAGTACTTTGTTGCGAAGGTTGATTTTGCTGAATTTGCGCTTCAATCTTTTTTAGATTGTTACCTTTTGCTACAGCTCCATTAGGAGAAACCCATTCTCCTTGATCATTTTGTGTGTAAGTAGTATCTCGTCCATTTATTGAAATAGTAGCTTTTTTGACTTCTACATTTTCTGCTACGGGTTTAGATAAAGAATCTATCTTTTGTTGATATTCTTTTTTAATAGCTTCTATTTCTTTGGTACGATCTTGCTCTACATACTTTTTTTGAGAAGGTTTTAAATTTTCTCCCGCTTTTTGTTTAAGCTCATTTAAATCAGTAAATAATTGTTTATGGTATTTCTTAGCAGTCTCCAATATCTGAACCCTCTGTTCAGCTTCTGACAGATTCTCATCTATATTCTTAAACGCTTCTTCTAAGCGTTTATTTCCTTTTAATATATTTAAACATGGATGCTTCCCCATTATTATAATGTAAGGTTTTGTAATGTTACTTGTACAATAGCTATAATTTCACTATCTTCAATTGCTATTTTACGTTTTAATTCATTGGATACTTTATCGCTACTAATTGTGCTATCATCGTATCCTATCGCTCCTCCTTCTGAAGGAGAACTTGGTATATGCGTTTTAGAAGGATAAACAGGAGAAGGAGGAATAGGTGGATTATCTGAATAATTTAAATATCCAGATACAGCAATAATTAATGCTGCTTTAGACGTTCTTTTTAAATACCCGTCTGTAGCTATTTTTAAACTGTTAAGTGCCATTAAGCTCTTTCGACTGTAGTAGTAGTTTCTCCGTCTCCAGTAATATCCAAATGAATGCTTCCTGCATCTCTGGTTGTTGGAGTAACGGTCATCGGATTAGATGCGTCCAATCCTTGTATTTTATGTAACTCGTCAACTAATGTTTGAATTCTATCAAGTATTGCTCCTGCTTCTGATCCAGTGTAACCAGCAGGTAACGTAGTACTCCACGGATCAGGGCTACCTGCCTCTACTAATCCTTTAATATAATCTAATATAGCTCCTGCCTGATTTCCTGTGTATCCCGCAGGTAATATGGTACTCCACGGATCTCCTGCACTTCCTGCTGCTAATAATGCTGCTCCAGCACTTCCGGGGTTATTTATTTCTGTTTGTAATGCTGCCCAAACAGCTCCTCCTACGTTTTCTGTAGTAAGACCTGTTCCAGTAACTACTATATCAATTGACATATCTGCAATAGCTCCAATGTCCGCAGATAAATCTCCTTGACCTATTAAAGATATGATCATTTCCGCAAACCCTACTATGTCAGCAGCTAATACTCCTGAACCTGTCATAGACGCTTCCATTTGCTTTTGACCTGTTATGGAAGCAGTAAGAGTTCCCCCTCCTGTCAAATCACATAACATACTTACCACTAAAGCGGCATCCGCAGATAATGTTCCACTTCCTACAAGTGAACATATCATATTAATATACAGTGATAAATCACCAGCTAATTCTCCTGCGCCTGATAAATCAATAGTAACATTTCCGTCTGCTGTAATATCCGCAGTAATACTTCCGTCGCCAACAAAATCTATAGATAGATTTCCATTAGCTGTAATATCAGCAGAGAAAGAAGAACTTCCTGTAATAGCCGCTACTATATTACCAAAAACAGTAACCGTAAAAGCTATATCCCCACTCCCAGTAAATTCTGCAACGGCTAAATATTGGGGTATAAGATCCATAGACATAGATCCTGACCCTGAAAGACTCATGGCTAATCCTCCACTTTTAGGAGCTAATAACCAAGAATAAGGATGTACGTACCCGTGATTAAACGAAGATTGATCTGTTACTCCTGTAACATTAGACTCTCCATAATAAAAACCATACATGTTACTATGCTTCAACCAACCATAAGGATTAGTAAATCCTCCGATATTAGTACCCGGATTAGAATTTAATGAAGAATAGTTTCCTAAAAGCATTATCCCCAAATAAAATTGAGATCGCCAGAAAAAGCAGAAGAAGCAGGGGTAGCTACGCCACTGCCCCATAACCAATATAAGGCTGCCCCATCATATATTCTAGGTAAAGAAGGAAGTTCAAATAAAAAGTTTCTTTCTGCTGAAAGACCTAATGTAGATAATGGAAATCTTCCCAATTCTTTAATCATTGCTACAGAGTATTCCCCCGAAACATAAGACACTGAATTTTGAATAGTATTTATTTCTGCTATTCCTGCATCTCCTGCTTGGAGAGGAGTCATATAATTATATTTTCCTGTACCTGTAGCTCCTGTATATAAAATATGACAGTTTGAAGCTGCCGTTTTACCAATAGGTAATACTGTAGGAGTGGCTCTCGATGTTGCTTGTGCTGAATTCGTATACCCTAAAGATAAGTTAGGAGTAGCTGCTCCCAAAGGTGTAGCATTACTATTAAAAAATATAGCATTAACTCCTGCCCCATTAGTATATCTTGGTAATAACCAAGACATAGTATGTGTACCTGTACCTGCATCTGTAATATCAATAGCAGTTCCAGCAATAGCGTTCGCATAAGAAGTCGCTAATTTAGAAGTACTATCTGTTACTTTAATTAAATAATAATCTGTTGCAGCAGCTAATCCTGCGGGTAGCGTAGTAGACGAAGATACTCTTACTCTCGTACCAGTTAAAAGATTAGAAGGTAAAGAAGTAGTAGAAGTATAAGTAATAACGTCCGTAGAGGCATCTGCTGTAAAAGTTGCAGATCTACCTAATGTATTGGTCGTTGCTTGAGCAGAAGCCGTTGTAACAGACGTAACTCTATAAAAACCTACTACGTCAACTAATACTAATACTCCCGGCACTACTGTTGCAGCAGCACTAACTGCGGAGCCACTTAAAAGATACTTATAATATGTAGTTTGCACGTTTCCTCCATGAGGTATCGCTCCTGCGCTTGTAGTGCTGTCTTCTACAGACTGAAACAGCAAGTTAGTTCCAGTATTAAATAAAGCGTCCGCAGCAGGATTACCTGCTCCCCTAAAGAGGGTATGGTATTCGTTTGCGACTGCGGCTGTAGTGGGGTTAAAGTTTTTACCCCATGTAGCTTTAAATGTTTGTCCTGCTGCCATAGCAGCTATAATCTGATCATTACTTGAAAATCCCGGCATGTTGTTTGTTTATTATTATTAACCCCAAATTACTTTTATATCTCCTATTAAGGCTGTTGCAGCTAATGTTCCCTGCGGTAAAACTAAAAAATTTAAATATGCGTTATCCTGTATTATTGGTGCTTGTTCTTGAGTAAGAAGAAAATCTTTTTCTACTGGAGCATCTATTCCCCTTATCATTGTTGTAGCTATTGGCTTTACAAGTAATAAAGAAAACAGTCCGTCAGAAATACTCAGCATATTAACCGTTTCAATGCTTCTTACTCCACTATCTCCTGCTTGTAAACCTATAAATGGATTACCGCTATCTTGAGTAGCTGTTGCTGCTGTTGCGACTGTTCCTACTACAGCCGTATTTAACGTTACTGTTTGACTAGTTCTTCCTGCTACTCCTGCTGAATTCGTATAAGTAACATTAAATGTTGCAGTAGCCGTCCTTGTTCCCACTGTAATAGCTAATATCTGTACTCCTGAACCTGTTGTAAATCTAGGTAACGTAACAGAATTAGTTAAACTTTGAGGGTCTGTAGAACCTTCGTCTATAGAAGGGTAATACAAAAGATAATCGCATAACATCATTGTAAGAGGTAACGCTGTAGAAGTAGCGGTTAAAGCAGTAACCCTACGCAAATATTTAACGCTCGGACTCACATCTGCGCCATGAAATAACCCTCCGTCTGTAGATTGATATGCCGCTTTAGCCGTTAAAGGAGTAGCGTCAAACCAATACTTAGGTAAAGGATTACCAGAACTCATGGATAAATCGAACCATAATCCTGCTGTAGTAGTCTGAGAAGGAGTTTTTCTCCATCCATACTGTCGAACTGCCCCGTTAAGTTCTGCGTTTACTATTTCTTTTATACTACTTAACGCCATTTTAAATACTTCTTCCTGTCATCCAAGATAAAAACTGTCTTACAGTTAATTTAACCTTATAAGACGTTTCTTGAATCATATTTAATTGACCTTTGCCTCTTAGGGTAACTTTTCTATTAGCATGTATTGCTACACCTCTATGAGGACATTCCTTATGATACTCATATAAAGGTTCGTTACCTATTCCTTGAGGTGTAACTTTTACAGCTTTTCCGCAAACAGAACATGTGTACAAAGGAGGAAATCTTTCCGATAAAGTCATGTGTTAAATTTTAAAATAGGTAAGTGTCTAATTATGATTCAGTTATCGTAACCGCCCCAATAGCAAAAACAGGCTGTATCAAATTACTGACTGCAATTGGCGCATTTAGATCTCCATAATGGAACACATCAGACGCTCCTGTCGCTTTTCCTGTTTTGGCAGAAGTAATGGTATTACCCGTCACTCCGCATTGAGGAAATGTAATTTGAGCAGCGTTACTAGTGGATCTGGATGCTGGAGCTGTCCATCCCAATGTGCTTCTAACTACTGTTTGTCTAGCATAGTTAGTATAAGTAGCTTCATTTGTAGACATGGTGTCTCCTACTGCTCCAGTAGCCGTAGATAAAGCTACATAAATATTAGTAATGGGCGAAGAAGAAGCGTTATCTGCGATATTAGCCCACGCTGTAGCGTTGTATATTAACGCTAAAAAATTATTACATGTGTTAGTAGATTTTGGCATAACTTGTTAATTGTCAATTAATTATGAAATATTATTTGCTTGTTTGTATTTTACGTTTACTGACTGAGTGACTCCGTATTGGTTTTTTACCAGTTCGAAAGAGTCGGGAAGCATTCTCGTTTGAATAGCTTCTATTACTTTATTATTACTCTCTATGATTTGAGTTCTTAACTGTTCGGTCAAAGATACAAAATCATTTTGAGATATTTCTGCTTTTTCTGTATTTTTTAAAGAATTTATTAAAATATTTATTTTCTCTTGTTGCTCCCTTATAGCTTCAAGGAGAGGTTTTTCTGATTTAGAAGCTAAGATCTCAGATATTTTATTTAAGGCTCTTAAAAGCTGTTTATTGCGTTTCTCAGCCTGAATATCATCTAATTCCTTATCGTCTATTTCTTCTATTTCGTCTAAATAGTTTTTCATAAGCAGTCTACTAGTTTTTGAAGTGTTTCACTTACTTTTTTCATGTTTTTTTGTACATCTGCTAAAGTAGCCTCTCTTTGCGTTTTTCTTTTCCCTGCCTTTACTGTTATTTTGTCGCCTGTTTTAACGGATAATCCTACGTGATCATCTGGTAAAAAGTCTAAGGAAACGTCAGGTTTAGATATTTGATTAATTTTAGTATCTCGTTCTTGCTCTAACGCTTGAGCTTCTGTAGAAGGTTCTGAAAGCTTAGTTACTTGCTCCGTTACTGGCTTAGTTACTTTTTCTGGCGAAGTCTCTGGATTATTAGGTTCAAGCTCCGTTACTTGATTCTCAGTAGAAGTTTCCACTGTAATTTCTGGAGCTTTTACTTGTATAATTTTTTCTTCTGGAACAATAGACTCTGGGTTATAAGGAGTTTGAACATTAGCTTCTTTACCTGTTTCTTCTCCCATAGGAGTAGCTTGGATCTCTTCTTGCTGTAAGCCCTCTTCTTGATAATCTTCTTCTACTGTATCCTCTCCTGTAACGTAAGCTTTTATTTGCTCGTCTATTTGAGCTATTTTAGATTTCTTCCATTTAGATAAAAAATTGTCACTTGTTCCTGATACCTGTTCCTGCAACAACATTTTTTCAGCTAAAAGTCCGTCTATCTCCTTTAATGTTTTTTTATCAAAACCTTCTGATGCATATTCTCCTCTCAATTGAGCGTACTCGCTTATTATTTCTTTTTTGCGCTCTCCTTCTTCTGCGCTAATATCTCCATTTTTAACAGCCGTATCAATTGCCAAAAAACCTATATGAGGCAAGTTTACGCTTGCAATTAATCCATTTTTAAAAGCCGTTCTTTCACCTCGTGTTTGTAATGCCGACATTGGTATAGTACCATAAAAAGTAGCTAAGGGTAAACCTATATACTCATTAACGTCTACTTCTTGATTACCTATTACAACATCTCCTAAAGTTGAAGTAGCTTGTTGCAAAAGCTCCTCCCCTGTTTCTCCTATTGCAGTTTTACCCTCCCTTGCTGCTACTTTCTTTCCTGTATCATAAATAGTTTTACCCAATACATTTAAAAAGCTTTTCCCATTAGTTTTTAATGCTTCTTGGGAAGCCCACTTATATGCCGCTTCTCCTCCTGTTAAACTTTTTAACTTACCAATGTTCGTCTCAACACCTCCTATACCTAATTCGATTGCTGTTTGAATACCCGTAACAGGAATAGCATATAAATATGCCTTTAAGTTCCTATTAGGATCGTCTGCAAACAAGTTCTGACCTTGTTTATATCCTTCTCCAAACATAGTAACAAAAGAAGAAATGGCAGTAGGAGTCATAGATCCTCCGCTAAGCATAGATGTACCAAGAATAGGTATCATCATAGCTGTAGAATAGATACCGCTATCTATTGCTCGTTTATGACTAAAATCTTTCTTAGATTTAAAAGAACTAGGATTAGCTCTATATTCCTCTAAAAATTTTTTCTGTTCAGGGTTTAATCTTTTTTCATTTATCTTCCTATCTGAATCCGCATCTCGAATGTATTTTACCTCTCCTGTCTTTTTATCTATTACTAAAAATACTCCGTTGCGTTCGATAACATCTTCTACTATTGGACCTGTTAATGCAGAACTTTTTGCAGTTGCTTCTTCCTCACCGATGCTTTCTAAAAAAGCTTTTTTGTGCTTATCTACCGTTTCTCCTTCTGCATTCTTACTCCATCCCGTAAATAATTCTTTAGCTGAATCTAAAGTGCCTATAATCCCTTGTTTGAAAGTAGACGCTACATTCTGCCCTGTAGTTTTAGAATTAGCAGCAATCTCAGCCATGTTGATAGCAAATTGCTTTTGCGCTTCTTCTGGATATTGAAATAAAACTTGACCTCTTTGTTTTTGGTATCCGTTATAAGACTGAGCGTATTCGGCTACTTGTTTATTATTAGTAATAAAATCATTATACACTAATTTTTCATCTTCAGAAAGACCTTCTTGCTGTAGCTTGTTTTGTAACGCTATAAATTCAGGAGGTAATTTAGTAGATAAATACTCCGCATCTTTTTGTAACCTAGTAAGATTTTTTAAAGCTGTTTCTTTACCTATTTCATAAGACTGTCCTCCACTCCCAGTTTCTTCGAGTCTTGACGTATATTTAGAAGTAATAGGTGTTCCAGAAGTAGCTAACATCTTACTTCTTTTTAACTCAAGATCAGAAATAAGTTTCTGTCTGGTTTCTATTTCTTTCTCGTTAAGCAAAGATTTTTGTGGAGCTAATCTATCAGTTTTTCCAACAGGTAAATCTACCATTACAAAACCATCAGAAAGTTCTTTGTTTAACTTTTCAATGTTTGTATCTATATCTTCTATTGTTGCATACTCATTCTCTCTTAGATCTTTAGCTATAGTTTCTTCTTTATCCTTAAATCCTTTATCGCTAAAATCTTCTCCTAAATCTCCTTTTTTAATATCTTGTTCAACTAAAGTTATCTCCTCTATATCAGAACGTAAATTATCAGCATCTTCTTGAGGTATCGGAACAGTTTTTCCAGTAAGCCCTTTAATATAGGGGTCTCCTGCTGCAATTTTATCAGCCAACGCACGTTTATGTTCTTCGGCTCTACGTAACCCTGCTGATTGAGATTCAGAATAAACCTTAGACGCAGCACTAGCAGGATTTTGTATCATTATCTCCTTTGGAGAAGATACTCCTACACGTACATCTTTTTTAGGTTTTTCAGCAAATTGCTCATTTTGTTTTGAGAAATAATCAGTAGCTTTGCTATACCCTAAAAAAGCATCAAATTCTTCTTGAGTAGAAGCGTTTTCAAAATCCTCTTTATACGCTTCAAAAAAAGATTGCCTATTTTTCGGATTTGAAAATTTAGCAATAAACTCTTCTTCGGATAATTGTCCGTCATTTATGTCTTTTCCATACTCATTATATAATAATGATAAATTCTTCTTCGGATCTGGCATTACTCGAATACTATTTTTTTGCGTTTTACTGTGTCTTTTTTAGTCTCTACTTTAGGTTTCTCTTTTTGCGCCTGTTTTTGAGTTTCGTCAGTGTTTATTTTTGGAGGAGTAGAGGATTTATTGGCAACATCAGAGCTACCTCCTGTATTTTTTTGTAACATTGTAACTACTTCTTCATATACATTAGGATCTTCATGTTTTGCTAATGCTAAAGCTAACTCTTTAACATCTAAGTCTGCTATTGGAGTATCAGAAGGCACACCTAATGTTTCACTAACACTATTTATATAATTATCAACTACTTCATTACTATTACCTGTTTTTTCTGTTTCAGTTTCTCTTGGACTCCACGTTTCAATTAAATCCGCAATAGTAGTAGGTTGACCCTCTCTCCCTCTTCGTTTTTTACTAGCTATTAAAGCAGGGGTATCATCAGATATTTTTTTACTTAAATCTTCTACCATAGCGTTAAATCCTTCTTCCAAAGAATTGAATTTAACAAAAGAGTTTGTATCCCCTTTAGGGCGAATATTCCCCGGATTGTTATTTTTACCTGCTAAAGAGGTAGAAGTAGATGTTGTGAAAGTACTTAAAGAATCTGGAATATTAAAACCTAAAGAGGTTTTTGTTTTGGGTTCCGCTATTTCAATAGGAACCCTGTAATATTCAGCGTCTGCTAAAGGTTCTTTAGTTACTTTTTTCAGTTCTTCGGGAGATACTTTTCCTACTCCTGTTTGCTTTTTGTACTCAGCAGTTTTATAATAGTCAGGTAAAGAATCGTAATACTCCTTATTAGTAGTTAATATAAAACCTTCGGTATATCTTTTTCCTCCTCGAATAACCTGATCAGTAGCTTTTTCAAAAATTGTAATTTTATAATTATCAGAAGGCAGCGGATATTTTCGATTAGTAGTTTGTAATGAACTTTCCTTAGCTAAACTATGATCTCCGTCATTGCCCGCTATTCTAAAAGTTACATCTTGATCAAAAGTTCCATCTACTTCATTTTTCTTAGCGTTTTTAACAACAGAGTTGATATTTTCTGTTTTTGCAGTCATAACCTCACTAGAAACATTAACTCTAGTTTCTCTGACTTTTTCTTCAACTAATTTTTTAATATCCTCTTCCGTTTTACCTTTTTTATTTATTTTTTCGGAAGCGGCTATTATATCATTATCCTCTAAATCAGGATTCTTTTCTTTGATTTTTTTAAGTTTGTCTTCTCCTAATTTCTTGAGTCCTTCAACAAAACCTTCGGTTCTAGCAGTTTTAGCTTTAGACATCTCTTCATCGTGCTTTCTCCTAGCTGCGTCCCTAGTTGTATCTTTATTAAACCTATCTTGTTCCTCTTTTAAATCATTTATGTGTCTTTGATTTTCTTCTACCCATTTAGCTCCATGTTGCCATACAGGATCGCTCTGCAAAGTCTTATCTACCGCAGCATCGTACTTTTTAGCCATTTGCTCCGTTCTATAATCTACATACTGATCAACAGTCATTCCTTCAGGAATGGCTCTTGCATCTCCTGTATAAGAACTTCCCATCTCATAATCGTTTATAAAGTTCTTTCCGTATTTTTGCTTAATAAAAGATCTTGTAGAAGCAGGAATCATTGTCTTAGACGTTTGAATCATCCCTTCTACAGGAGTTTTACTTATAGTATCTACAGCAAACTTAGAAAGAGCGTCTATGTCTTTTGATTCGTCAACTTCGGTTAATTTATACCTGTCTGCGTTATGCAAATAATCCCATGCTCCCTTAGTATTTCCATCTTCGTTGTGAGCAATCTCATCTATCTTCGCCTTTAATACAGGGTGATAAGCATTACCTTTATTAGCTTTTGTAAAAGCGTCCAACTCAATAGCTTCTCTCAAAACTCCCATTACAGAAGGATCGTTTCTCAACTTATCTACTTTTACTCTAAATTCGTTATCTGAATATCCCGATAGTGATTTAACATCCTGCTTAGAATAGTTTAACGCTACATCCTGTATAGCTTCCATGTTCTTACGTAAAATACCTTCTTGATAAGGATTAAATTGAGCTTCCGTTCCATAAAAAGAATTTATGTCATTAGCTCCTTTTTTAGAATTTAAAATATCAGCTACTGAAGCGTCTCTATCTAAGATCCTCTTCATTCTGGCATCATACTCTTTTTCTGCTAACTTAGCTTGTAAAGCAACAAGAGGGTTTAAATTCAAAGACGGTAATCTGCCACCTAATCCTCCTGACGCTCTACCAAGATTGGGTGTTTCTACCTGTAATTGTGAACCTATATCTACTGGATATATTTTATTTGGCATAGTTATTGTCCTTTAAGTTGCGCTAAAATTGCAGCGTACTGTTTAGCTTGTTCCGCTTCCATCATCTGTCTAGCTTTTAGATCTAATAATTGCTTATCTAATCCATACTGCGTTTCTAACCCTTTAGATCTTAGGGAAGCGTCTCTTGTTATACCTTGTCCTAAATATCCTACTGTACGAGCTAATTTTGCGTTTTCAAGACCTCTTTGTTCATTTCCTGCGGTTGCTAAAGAAGCGTTATTAAAATCTTCTACTCCTTGCATTGCCATATTGTACTTTTGATCTTGAGCTACATCGTTCATGTTATATTGATACATTGATCTATTGGTAGCATCTTGCGTTCTTGCTGTTGCTCCAGACAAAATAGCTTGTAACTGATTTCCGTTGTATCCAGCTCTACCTAAATTTCTAGCCAAAGTATCTAACGGTTTTTGAGTCGTAGATACTTGATAGTCTTTTAAATATTGAGGGACGTGAGAATATGACTGTCTAAGAAACTTCGTAGATTTCAATTGCGGATCTACTCTTGCGCTTTGTAACGCTGAGCCTAAAGCTCCTATCCCATGACCGATTGCACTCGCAGCTCTTCCGTAATTAGTATTAGATTTAAATTGGCCTTTGTAATTGTCTATTAGTTTTTGATATTCTCCGTAAAGTCCTTGTTGCGGAGTAAGTTGTACTTCTCCTGCTGGTTGAGAAGGTTTAAGTGTTTCTGGTCCAATATAAGGTTTATAAGATGCAATATTAATAGGATTTAACATTCGAGGTAATGCGCCAACTGGTTCCGAATTAAGAATCTGATCCGCTAAATCTGGATTAGATAAAATATTTTGTTCAGCATAGGGCAAATTAGGATTAGTTATAGGATCTACTAATTGATACTTTTTAACCTTCCCTCCCATTTTCATTTCGTCTATCTGCTTATCCGTTTTCTTACTGCCGTTCAATTCTACTAACTTTGCTAAATAAGGTAATCTATTTACTCGATTCTGTTCATTTGTAATATCTGCAAATATATCCTTTTTTCTCGAACTTATTGGAAATTTTGATAAAATATTTTTAGCTATTTCAGCAGGAGTCTGCACCGCCTTAGTCATGTGGTCTCCCATTGAGCTTTCTTTCAATTCAATAGCCTCTCCGTCCTCACTATATTGAACGGGGGAATGTCCTATTTTAATCTTATCTAGCTTTTCTTTTTTCAATTTTTTCTTGTCAAAGTCACTAAATACAAACGTTCCTACAGGAACTATGTCTGTAACTTCGTCTTTTTTCATGTTTTTATGCAACTTAGTAGCTTTTGTAGGAACTATCCCTCCATCCATCATCATCATCATTTCTCCCTTTTCAGTTTGAATATGTTGGTAAGGACTATTAGGAGCTATTGTTTTTAAACCCATTGGCATAGGAGGCGTAAAATAGCTATTTCCATCCTTTATGACTATTGCTTGTTCTCCTTGAACGTCTCCTCCTTGTTGATAATATCCTGTACTCTGATCAACCGTATGATTATTCATGTAGTTTCTGTTTTTTAAGTACTCTTGTGTGTCATAATTAGACTGGTTGGTCAAATACGTTCCTTTTCCTGCAATTTTACCTAGTACTGCTCCGCCTATTATTCCAAGCGGTCCAAACTTAGATCCTATAGAGGCTCCTTGAAACGCCCCCGCCATTTCAGATAAATCTTGTTGAGGAGCCATATCAGGTTGATTTGCTGCTGCACCTAACACTCCTCCGATGGCTCCTGTAGCCATACCTATGTTTGACATAATAGCGTCATACTTCTGCTTAATGGCTTTAGCTCCTTCCATTATACCTCCTCCTTGATATTTCTTTACCTTACCTCCGCATTTCATTGAAGAAGGATTTTTACGCTGCATATATTCTCGTAATAGTTCTAAGCTATCCATTACTTACTATTTATTGTTGTACCGCTTATTACTCTTTTGGTAATATGCTCTAAATTTGTTTTTGTTTCATCATCTAAATGCAATCTCACAACCAAATACTTTCCTTCTAAAGGTTGAGAAGAAGTGCCTATGTTCTCTTTATTTACTTGAGATAATTCATTTACTTTTTTGCCCGTAAATATTGGAGAATCTTCATCAACAACTCTATCTTTAAGTTCATTAATTCTCATAACCCCTCCTGTATATTCCGCAGTAACAACTCCTTCTTTTTGAGTCATTCGAGCTAACTGATTGTTAGAGTTTTTCTTTTCAATTGAAGTATTACCTGAACTTTGGTTGTCATTATAAACTAACATTCCATTAAAGGATGATTTCTTACCTCTGATCCATTCTGCTCCAGAATATTCTCTAGCTTCAAAATCAACTACTAAATCATTATTAATACTTTCTATTCCATGTTGATCTTTAATAACCGCTTCCAAAATATGCTCATGATATTTATCATAAAACATTTGAAACTCTCCATATTTAGATCCATGTTTCCATAAACCTCCTTCCTGAAAACTATATAAATGATCTCTATCCCAAACATATCCTTGAGGATAGTAAGAGTGAAAGCTTATCCAAGTCTTGTCAACGGGATCGTAAGATAAAGTAAAACTCCTATTAAAGAATTGGGTTTCATCATCAAATGGTACAAGAGCTTTTGATTCAATATCTCTAAAGAATCTACCATGTATTTCAAGCTTCTCAGGATAAATTGGTTCATAATCTATTTTTGTAAATAAAAATCTATTAAATCTATGATCAAATCCTATTTTGTAACCAATGGTGTTTTCATCAGAATAAGGATAATCAGGAAAATGAGATAATAACTTAATGTCTAAGTTATTTTTCAAAAAGCTTCTTACTCCAAAGTTAGATATTTCTTCTAACCCCTTTGCTGAAAATCTAAATATTTTTTTACCTTCTTGGTCTATAAATATTCTACCAAATTGAGTATTTACCGAAGCGTTAGGATCTAATGTTCCTGCATGTCCTTCTGGAATATCTGAAAACAATTCTGTAGGATTAGATCTTAAATATTGAGTTTGAGCAATGGTTACTTCTTGTCCTCCAGACGTATTTAAAGTGTCTTCTCTTGTATGAAGATTTAAAATATTGTCTGTAGTTTGAGCGTATAACTGACCGTTTACAATAAACATGTCTTTTAACTTTCCAAACTCCGCAGGTATTTCTACATAGCTATTAGCTTTAAAGTTTCTATAAGCGTCCGCTTTACTCATCGGATTTTGCTTTTCAGAATAATAAAACACGTTAGCGGTTTCTATACATTTACATGTATCATATGGATCTGCGTATCCTCTGAAAACACAAATGTCATTTAACTTAGAAAAATCCCAATTGTATTCAGAATAGTTGTCATTCCAAGCGATAATGTTTAACTGATCATGGTTATTTCCATATCCTTTTACAAGGTTATCGTCCATTACGCAGTTCTTATCTCCTCCTGAATAGCATTTTTTTACAAGACACGCTTTAATTCCTAGTATCTTATCTAACGTAGAGCAACTGACCGTAAATAAACTAACAGCTTTAATAAAACTTCTCCAAAATCTTTTATAATGAGGAGCTTCTAACATTTGCGCTCCGAAACTAGCCAAGTAAGCTTTCTCCCACCCTCTTCCTGAAGGTATCGTTGGATCTAAGTATTTGGTTCCTGTATTCTTATAATGAAGTTCTTGTTTATCTTCGTCCCCTATTTGCCTTTTACTTAAATTAATAGCCGTTTCCACAAAAAACAAAATGTCAGTTCTTTGAGTCATTGGGAAATAAGCATCCGTACTTCCTTCCGCAGTAAAACCTAAAGTGTATCTCCCTCTAGGATTACCAAAAAAAGAAGACCTCCCATCCCAACATGTGTCTCTTTCGCTAAACTGTCTTAAACCCTCCTCTCTTAAATCACCCATCGAACCGCAACCTTCTTCTGGTTCGCCACATCTATAGTCGCATATCTCAAAGAAACTATCATAGTCTCTTTTCTTAATATGTCCTTCTACATTTAATTTGTTGCTAACATAAGACGTTCTAGTAAAAGAATATTGCCCTATAAACGTATCCCCATTAAATATATCTATTTTACCACACAATAAATCATCTGCTGTTCCTATTTGTAAAGGTATATATCCTGCGGATTCTAATCTTCCATATTGAGAAGGATTATATCTTTTAATGCTGCCATAATGTCCTGCTGCTTTATATATAGGGCAAGAATGGCATCCTACATCGCCCATAAAAGATCCGTCACAAGTACCATTAGCTGCTAATTCTCCTCCAAACTGTTGAAACCCATTGTACATACTATCAAATAAATATCTATCTATAGAATTAGCAGGTGATAGCTTTAATTGTTCTTCCCCTTTCATTTGAAGATACACGCTCTTCTCTCTTTTTAAGTTTAAAAGAGGATACCTTAATCCGTTTCCACTTTTTACTACTGAGTCGGCAGGAGCATAAGATAGTCCGTCTAAACATTTATATATAGGGGCATATATTTCTTTTGGGGGTACTATATTCTTGCCTGTTAATAAAACAGAAATATCTTCTTTGCAAACAAAAGGTTTTTTATAAACTATAGTTTGATACCCTCCTATATACAAACATCCGTCTTTTGTTTTAACCTCAAACTCCATAGTAGCAGAAATAGGATCTGCAATATTTAAATTCTTGACAGGAAAAGTTAAAGTAATAGAGTTACTATTATTCGGAGCCAATAAGTTAACAGTGTGGGTATTATCTCCTTCGTATAACACTTTTACTTTAAAATAATCAGTATTAGAAACAGGTAAATCAATACTCATAATAAGAGTGGCCTCTTTTGCTAAAACTCCTTCTATAGGGCACGCTCTAAGTTTAGATGATATTTTAAGTTTATCTAAACATTTTCCGCCTTGAGGAATAACTCTTAAAGGAGACGTATAATGATTTAAATTAATAGCTTGCCTTGCTCCCTTTAAATTAATTTTTAAAGAATCTGGTTTATCAGGATCGCTATCCTCTGCATAAAGCCCGTGTCTATGCCCACATCCAAAATATTCAAATTCAATAACAGATCTGTCAGCATCTATTGGAGGAGTATCAAAAGTAGTATCAGGAGAATGAAAATTATAAATTGGCAAATTAATATTTACTCCACCATGATGACGTTGAATGTCTATTCCCCCTAAAGAAAACATATCTTTCTCAGAATATCTATCGAACTGCTCCAAAGAATTTACTCCGTTCTTAGGGATCGCAACTTCCTGCCCATCTACAAAACCTTTAAAAGTATGCGTAAATAAACCTTTGCCAATAATAGATTTATTACTCTGATCTCTTTTAATAAATCCTATCGTAAATGGATTATGAGGACATAAAGGTTTAGGAAAATCAAGATCTTTGAAATTGATATTCTTTACCCTTATACCCATTAAATGCACTACCGTATCTAAATCCTCTTTATTAGCAGGATTAGCTTTAGTTTGTACGCACTGTTGGGTACTGAAGAAAATTGGTTCTAATGTACTCAGTGGAAATTTATGGTGTCTTATTGGCTGTCCTGCTAATTCTCCATATATATATTGTCCTTCGCAATCTTTAGTATAAGGATAAGTTTCTTCGCTTTCCCAATAAGCCATTTGCCCAATCGAATAAATAGTAGGTTCATAGCCAATAATTTTACATCCATCAGGTGAATAAATAGCTTTAGGTTCACATCCATACTCCAAAGCAGAAGTCGTAGGAACTGATTCTCTTTCTTTATAATATCCTCCAGAAAGTCCTTCTTTATAAGGCACACATCCACAAGGGTCTAATATACCAGTAATAGGATCTACTTTTCCAATAGCTATTCCATCTACAGGAGATAATAAATTATGAGAAGGATTCGTAGGGTCAGTTTGATCGGGAGGATTATCTTTGCATAAATCTTTACCTAAAGCATACTCTTCGCAGCAATTACCTCTCTTGCGTACTTCTGTATATTCGTTTTTACCACAATCTCTTTGTGAAAAATCTATTTCATTGTAAACTCTTCTTTCGTCTATCCATTCTCTATCATGTATATCGTTCTCAGATAAACTTATTGCTTCTGGACAAAAAAGTTCAGTTCTAAATGCTGTATTTTCTACTTTCCATCTTGGAACATCGCATTCGTAACAGTTCCCATCTGCTCCCTTTGGAATAATTTCTAAATCGTAAGGTATTGGTTTGCGACCCGGAATGTGAGCCGCTTCCCCTGAAGTTCCATCACAATAATTAGGCCAAATAGCTAAAGCGTAAGTTTCATCCCTCATAAAGTTCTGAAACTTTTCTGCGTCTTTATAAGGAACTTTTGAAGTAATATATTCTACTTCAATAGCATTAGCTTTACGCTGTAAAGAAACATTGAACTCATCTACGATACTAAAAAGAAATAATCTTCCATCCTTTTGAATTAAATCTTTCCCTCTTATGTACCCGTTAGTTTTATCTTTTATTTCAGATAAATCTATTTCTTCTTCTTGACCTGTAGTTCCTCTATAAACGTACGTTATTTTCTTACCGTCATAATATTCAGTAGTAATCTTACGTTGAGTAGTTATACCTCCTATCGTAGTTATTACGCCTATATTTACTTTTTCATATCTCCTGTCTAAATTGTCTATCGTAAGATAAATAGAATTAGTAGATCTTTGTCCAGCTTTATTGTCTTTACTTCCTACGTAAACAGGATCAGATATAAAAAACCAATTTGTCACATTTGTATCCGCATCTTCTAATTGCGCTACAAACTGGTATGCTCCATTTTTTAAATCTACTCCTCCGTTTTCAGATACTAATGCTTCAACACTAGGAGCGCAGATACACTGAAACAATAAAAGATCATCATATGTTAAATTACATAAATCTCCATCTATGTCAAAAGTATAATACGTACTATTAGCACTCCAATACACTTTAACATGGTTACAAGGTTGAATATTCTTGAATTGAGGTTTAATCTTTTCTCCTACGTTAAAGCATAATTTTTGATCTAACTTACTATCGTCTAAAAGTACTTTATAAATACAGTCGTTGAGATTACCTATTCCTATTTGACTTCTTCCTTCTTGTTCGTTATAAGAAAATACAACAATGCTATTTTTCTCTTCCAAAAATCCCCATCCTACAGGATAAAAACCTTCCTCTAACTTAAAACAAAGCTCTGTAGAGGGTTCGTTTGCAACTCCTACCTTTACGTAGTCTAAAGTATCTTTCGTTGCATTAAGCGCATAAGAATACGTCCCATCCGGCTGCATACTCGGATGAGAATCCATGTAAAGACCTCTACTAAAATTAGTTACTTGATTTGACTCCATTAATATTCAGGATGTTGAAACCTATCTGGTTGGAAGTTTCCTAACCTCTCTCTATGTTCCCAATATGGGATATGTTTAGTCCAATGGTTTTCTAAGAATTGGAAAAAAGCGTCTGGATCAGGTGATCCTAACGCATTTACTGCGGCTCTTTTAGCCGTATGTCTCCTTTGTCTTGCTACTTGGGTTAAAGTGTTCCATTTAGCTTCTCCCGTCTTTCTAAATGCTCTCCAAGACATCGCTTCCTCTAATGCATAAAATATAGCGTCATAAACTTGAGGATGATCTGGGACCATTAAATACCCTTGCTCGTCAGTTTTGTAACCGAAATATGCAACTAAAACTACCCCTTTTTTAAAGTTGGTAATAATGTTTGGATAGTCTATATTATATTCTATATCACTATCAAAATCAATATTAATACATTTAGGTATATGATAAGGGGTATTAAAGAAGTTCCCACTCGCTCTACGCATTAGTCTGAACGTAGGATACCCATACATATACCCATACTCATTTAATCTTCCGTAGTCGTTAAAATGTTTTGCATGTGCTACGTTATGTTCAGGGTGTGCGTCCTTCCACATTTGATCTGCCTCCACTACCACAAAATCAGTTCCACAGTTACAAGAGTCTTGATGGCATTTAGGACACTCTAAGGAGATTCTCATTTTACAATCCGTACCATGAATTTGTTTTGTAAACTCTACAAGTTGTTCTTTAGTGTAAGGACATTTTTCGTCAACTATTGCTCCAGCTTGAACTATAAATTTACACCCTTCTGGCAAAGGAGCTATGTAATCTCTTATATCAAGCAGTGCTACTTTTTGAACGAGTTGCTCATCTGTTAGAAGTCCGTAGGCTTCATCTTGAGCTATCTTTAGAATAACGCTTTCCTGCAATTGAAGTTCCTCCCCAGTACGATCTGCGTAGTCTTCTAAAATAACACGTAATGACTTCATTGGAACATTCATCAGTTCTCTTTTTTATCTCTTTTAAATGTAAGTATTTCCCTTCTTACAACTTCAGGTAATTTAGCTAACATTTCATTAATCTCTTTATAGAGCTTCTTGTCTTTAGCTATTTCTTCTTTTTGTTCCCGTATTCTTTTAGCGTATTCAGGTAGTCGTTGTTCGTGATAATCAGATAGTTTTTTAAGTACTTCTAATCTATCTTTTAACGCCTGTTTTTGTTCTTCGGAACCGTAAAATTGCCTTATGGGTTCCTCCCCTCTCCGAACCAGTTTTTTATTAATGCCTCCTATCTTATTTTTACGCTTTGTATAATTTGTAGTGTCCTTACTAAATGGCGCAAACGTAGTTTTCTTGTAAGGATCTCTATTTGCAGATCTTAAATCATTTAAACCTTTAGTTCCAAATTCGTTAATAGAAGACTTAGGTACTCTATAAGAATAAGAACTATCTATCATAGTATCTCTTTGAGATTTGTCCCAAAAGATAGAGTATATTGGAGTTAAATTTTGTTTGAATGGACGCTTCTTCACTAACATGAACTCTCCTACTCCGTTCCACCTGTAGTTTAATCTTCCTGATACTACTTCTACAGATAACAGCTTTAAAAACTCTCTAATTACTACCGTAAAACGTTTCCACGGATATTTTCCTCCTCTCCCTGTTACTTTCCACGCTTTGCGTACTACTCCTACATTTAAAACTGCTGCGTCTTTGCGCTTTTTTAAAAACAGTTTTAACTCTTTTTCATCTAATCCTTCTGGTACTTCAAACGGTACTAAATACCTCATGTTCCCTAAAGAATTATCATTTATTGATTGGATTACTTCTCCAAACTTATCATACTCTAATTCTCCTTCAATTACCCCCGTAAAAAAATCAAACCGATTACTTACCATTTATCTTCTTGCTATATTTTTATCGTCTGTATCGTTATTAATCATATCATTAGCAATATTCCTAGACCCTGTTATAAACTTAATAGCCATCTCTTGTACTAAAGGAACTAACCTGTCATCTATATAGAATTTTTCATCTAACGGATTACATATATGTTTAGAGTCCTCGCAACAAATAAAGTTATCTGCTTCTCTAGGTTCTTCAAATAAGGCTTCAAACGTAACTCTTTCAATAAATTCATTATTTATTAAATAGAGGTACGTCCCATCGGACATAGTTTTAAAGAATACGTAAGTCTTAGTAGCATTAGCTTTAATCCTACTTTCCATTTTGTATTTGACCTGATTAGCATATACTAACTCATGCTGGAGTTTCCCATTAACAGAATCTACTGCAAATACCATGTTATTGATTAACTTAGGTATCGGACACTTAGATCTTAATACAAAACAGCTTTTTAACTCCTGACCGCTACAATCACAGTAATTTTCTTCTACTTCTTCTAAAGGTACACATATAGTCTGCTTATTATGATTAGAAATAACACGTTTAGCTAAGATGTCATCATATAATATTTTAGCTCTTGATTTCTCTAAATAGAAAAGTACCTCCCTTACAGACAAAGAGAAGCTATTGGAGATTGGTCCTCCACTAAAGTAATTCCTAATATTATTTATGAGTTCTCGATTCGTCATTAGGTTTAATTAGATTCCCGTCTTTTTAAACCTCATCGAGCAGTGTTTTAACTAAACATTTCTTCAGTTAAACTCTCCTGTTTGTTACCGTAAAGTTTACTGTTTTTATCTTTATCTTCGAGCCACGCTTTACGACTCTTATTGTAATTTTCTATAGCTTGGTGATAATCTTTAGCTATTCTCACCTTTGCGCCCACTTCTACCACTTCCCTAATCTGAACTCTGATTTCTTCCATAAAATCTTTCCAGAACTTATATTGTCTGGCATCATCAGATAAACATACTACCGCATATTCGTCACATTCTCTTTTAATGCTCTCCCAATCAAAATCAGGCTCCCCTAAATATAATTCTGCAATCTCTTTTTTGCGCTCTTCCCTTTCGTATCTGTTCTTTGGACTATTCGGATCTTCTAGCATATAAATAACCCACGCTAACGTTGACGCTCTCTTTTCTCCGTACTCTTTAATCATCCCGTCAAACAAAGCTGTAAACTTATGTTCTGGATTTTGAATAAAAAAATCTACTGAAGGATCTCCATTTACAAATAAATCCATATTAATAATCTAAACATTTTAATCTTCTTTCTTGTCTCATCTCAGCAGCTATTTCAAATAACTGCTCCTTATACATATCCTGCTCATCTAAAACAGTTATCTCTTGCTTCGCTTCTCTACTATTCCAAAAAGCTAATAATCTTAATGAAGAAATATGGTCAAAGTTTCCTTCTCCGTACTGAATTATTTCATCCAGCAATCTCATACTCCATATATTATCTACTACGTAAATATCATTACCGTCTTCATCTTCTCCTACCTTATCTCTTAACCACGTATTTACTAATTGATCTAAGGCTACCTTCTCATTAGAATTAATCCTTTTACCAAATACTTTTCTTCCTGTTTTTAAATACACATTCTGGTTGTTAGATCCCATGTCTAACTGTAAATATTGTCCCCAGTTTTGCCGTTGAGCATAAGGAACAAAATATGTCAAGTTAGTTTCAGGATAAACTTTAGCATTGTAATACATTGCTAATTTGATAGCTAGATCATGAGTATCTTCTAGTTTAGCAGTCCTACCAATATATTCCGCTACAATAGTATCTGTTAAATTAAAAACATCATCCTCAAAATCAACTATTGATTTATAAACCAATATGGAAGATAGAGACGTTCCTCCATCATCTTTGGCTACAGGGTCATAAACTATTCTATATGGATTTCCCGACATTTTAATTTTTCCTGTCGGAATAGGATGCTCATATATTACAACTGCTCCTTGTAAATCTTGTCTGGAGTCTAAAGCGTAATAATTTATAGGTTGTATTTGAGCATACGCAGGATATAAACTTTTTGCACACCACTTAGCCGTACTACGTGTCTTATCTGCAAATTCTAACCATCCTACTTGAGCCTTCTTCTTCCATAAACCTTGTTCCAATGCGATTAATCTCTCTCTCGCTAATGATATTGGAAATATATTTGAATTAGGTATTGTAAATATCTCACTAGGTTTAAGTGGCATAAACATTACCTCTTGATCTAAAGCTACTGCATTTCCCCCTGAAGCTTTTTGTTTTCTATCTTGTAAAGTTTGTTCTAAAGATAACTCTAAATTAGTGTTCCCATTTTCATCTTTAAAAGAACTGTCTGCATACGTAGCAGGAATAAATAATCCGATGCTTCCTGTTCCTTCCCACATATCAGGAAAAGGATAAAAACTATTTCTAGCAGGATTGTAGAAAAAATCTTTTAATGCTACTACTTTCGAGATCGACCCTCCAGTATTACCTACAATAATATTATTAGCTAAATAGGTATGTGTAGGAGAACAATTCAAATTAAAAACTTCTTTTTGACCTATTAATTCTACACTTTTTACCGTTTCAACTCTTACTTTTTTTATCTTCTTATCTACAAACCATTCTCCTTTTTTGTTGTCGTTAAGTTCAAAACGTATTTCGTCAATTAAATTAAATCTTCTATTTGTAGGTTTTAATAAAATAGAATCAATATTCGCAATTTTATGTTTGCTTTTTATAGGAATATGTAATTTAAATAGTTCTATATCTTGTCTTTTGGATATATATAGTCTAAAAATATGTTTTTGCTGACCTTTATATTCGTCTTGAGGAGGAGTATTTCTGTTTTCTTTTACAATAGAACTGTGAATCCCTAATTTTAAAAGTTCATGTTTAACTTCCTCTAATAATTCAAAAACAATAGATGTATATACTATTTTACCATTTCCAACTTTAGACACGTTACCGTCCGCATCGAAATATCCTGCTAATAAATTACATACCGCTTCCTTAGTATATGTATTTCTGTTTTCTGGCAAACGTTTAGCTTGTTTGCTCTGTCCTAACATTCCTGCTTCTTTTAGCTTAGGAATTAAATCATTATAGGATAATAATATTTCATTATAAACGTTTCCGTTTTTTTGAATAAATTGTTTCTTCGTATGACAATTATACTTGGAGTTTAAATATTCTATCACAGTCGGATCATTGCTAGAAACAGTAGGAGATTTTCCAAAGCTCCCGTAAGATCCGTCCCCTATTAATAATCCAAATAAATATGCGTCTTCATGATTCAATTGTCCAAAAACAGGAATCTCTGAAGCTACACATACTTTACTTCCCTGTTTTAGGTCTTTAGCTAGTACAAACTCAGCGTAACGGCGGTTAGTTGAAGTGTTAATACTTTTTTTATACTGTGTTAAAAAAGGATGGTCTAAAGAACACGATATAGAGTTTCCTCCTACAAATTTAATTTTACAGCACTCTTTATACTCTCCAGCTCGCACAAATGTTAAATCTTGAGGAATTATCTTATCTCCATCATACCCAAGTACTCCGTCTGACTTTTTTAATTGTTCTATATTAACAAGTTTTCCTTCATTAGTCCACACTTTCGTTCCCGCACAAACACATCCTGTAGCTGTTACAAACCCCATTTTAAAAGCAGTTTTCATTGCGCGTTCATTGTTAGCATGAACTAAATCTGCCTTATCTAACTCCCCTACCTCATCAACAAATATTTTAGTTAAACGTTTTCCTAACGCGTCTCCGGGGTTTTCTCCTAAGTTGCCATGATATATTTTTGATCCGCTACCTTTTGTTCTTTTAACGCCATTCTCAAAAACATCGTACTCATGAATGTAAATGCCTCTAGGTTTAAAAGTTCCTTTAGAATTTCGATATAATGGGGAAGGTACATAAGAATCTCCTTTACCGTAAGCTCCGGGTAAGTTTTCTAACCCTTCCTTTACTTTATCTAAAAGTTCAATAGAATATTTTTCTATTGCTGCTCCTACATACGTTGAAGATACGCTCTTGTCTGTAGTATCAAAATACCTTTTCCCCTGCCATGTATATTCGTGTCCTATTAAAGAACTAATAGAGTATGATTTACCTAAATATCTCGAAGACAATAGCAATAAATCCATTGCTTCATTCTCATATAAAGGTAATCCTAACGGTTTAGGAAAGGTTCTTTTTAAATACTCATACGCCTCTACGTATTCTTTGTATTTACCTTTTGGAGTTTTTACATTAGGCGAAATTTCTAAATCTTGCTTTTCTTTAAAAGTAAGTTTTATTAAATCTCCGTTCTCATCTTTTTTTCCTTCCTTCTCGTCATAATATTTTTTAACAAGTCGGTTGCATGTAGTTGTTTCATCATCTGCAAATCCAGAAAACCCTTGACAGCATAAGAAAGCGTTAAATATAATCCACTCTACATCTCGAAGATCTGGAAACGTATAAGACTCAGATTTAGTTTTCTTATTCTGAATCTTTATTGTCCACATATTAATGTGCCAATACAACGGTCCAGACATGTATCTGAACGTGTCTTTCACCTCCTCTCCCCAAAATCCTTCTACGCATCTCTTAGATTGCTCTAACCAATATTGTCTATACGCTGAAGTATTAGGAACCAATACTGGATGAGGTCTTTGAATAAACGCATTCTTATTAAGGATGATAGGGAAAAGTCGAGGATTCTTATAATCTTCGCTTTTAAATGATAAAGCCACTAACTACTTACTTACTGTCGAACTTGTTACTATTTCCCACAAGCTCAAAGGATTTATTTTATTCGAGCTACTATAAATATAGACTCGTACTTTATTTCTGTTGTATCTGCTATAACTACTCTATGTGAAGTTGCTGAATTTTGAAAATTAGTAGGGTCTATTCTATTATTACTTGACAACATAGCTTGCCAATACTTTTTATTCTTAAAAGTACCTGAGCTAATTGTATTTTTTACTACCCTTAATGTATCTCCCCACTCTACGTTTTTTAAGCTGTCACAAGGGAATGATGATTGCGCCACGTTAATTGACAACGCTTGAGGATCTTCTTGTTTTTGACAAGTAATACCTAAAAAAACAATCATTAAAAATACTGTAAAATAAAAAGCTGATACTTTTAGTGTTCTCATATCCGATAAATTTTTAAATTGAAAAAAAAGAGAGATCGCTCCGCTTACTGTCGATCCTAATGGGTATTTCGAGGGTTCAGACTTTCGAAGCTTACTACAACCCTTTTTTCAAGATCTCTCTTTTGGAAAAAAAGCAGGTGGAGATGCCGGCTTCGAAGCCGGTTCCTGTTTACCGATCTTTTTGTAATCTTCTTACTTAGAATAGCCTTTTCTTTACAAGGACTTAAAAACAGTTTGTCCTAAGGTTGCCGTAATTCAACCACGAATAATGCTCATCAAAATACAATTTTCCGTTCTTATGCTGCAAAAGCAAAAGATTCTTTTTCTTGGGTACGGAAAGATACCCTCAGCATATTGTTCGCAATAGCATTGCGTACTTCTGCCAGTCTATTGACTGTGTTTGATATAAACTTGTCGTTTACTTGTTTTCCCCGCTTTCGGAGTGTCATCTAAGAATTACAAAACTCTTGCACCAGTCGATTCCATTTCATCCCCATAAAATTAAGTGTTCCGTAAGGTCTCCTTTTCAGGTTATACTATTCTTTCGAACGGTCAGATTACTTACGACTTACACACTTTTTAAATAACATTATAAAATTTTTCTTTTATTTAAAATATAGCTTATAGTACCTTTAGAAGTAATCCCTGTATTTTCCATTATTTGTTCATACGTCATGCCTTCCTGTCTAAGTTTTTGCACAGCTTTTACTGAATGTTTAATTTTAAAGGATGCCGCTCTTCTTGATTTTTCTAATCTAATATTTTTTGGTATGTCCATCATATTGTCCGAGGCAGTACCCAAAACGATATTGCTTTCAGAGTTGTTTTTCGGAACGCCATCTAAATGCCTAACTACCATACCTGTATTAAATAAAAGAGACCCATATTTTTGATAAGCTACAAATCTATGAATAGGAACATGGTATGTTTTTTTATTTATTTTTATATTAAAATTGTAATATCCCGAAGTTCCAATCTGCAATTTTAACATGTTCCCTTTTGGACCCTTCAATATTCCTTCCTCTATTCTATATCCCCTACGATACGCCTCTAATATTCCTATGTTCCCTTTACTTTCAACCATTTAAAATTTATTTTTCTTAAAGGTTATCTGCTCATTGTTTATCAATCATTGTAAAAATGTTTACCGCTTATGAAGCTCGGTTCTTCTTTACTGAATATTTCAAATTCAAATCCTTTGTATCCTTTCCCATAATTATGTTGAATGTATGAGCTTGATCCATATACACTCATTATGTTTTTATACCTGTACTTTTTACCAAACTCTTCTCCTGTTTGGTGTAAATCTCCTTTTAATACATGAACACAACTCTTTGCTTTGTCATAACTAATATGATTAGCTAACTGATGATAGTCTATGTATTCAGAGATAAAATCGTCCACTTTCGGATTTAATCTAAAGGGAAATCCGTACTTCATGTACCTATCGTCCTTCCCGTGCAAGTACACAAGTCTATGGACTCCGTATTCTTCATGAAACATGAATTGCCTACTTACTAACGTCTTTACGTCAGGATATTTAGCATTCAAGTATTCTTCTACAGCTCTTGCTGTAATATACATGAAAAAACCATTATGGTTATCGTTTGTAGCTGCTGTGAACTGATATTCTGAAGCTATTTGACTTTCAATTAAATTGTCCATCAAATATTTATGAGACGCTACAAAATGGTCATATTGATCACACGTTTCTAAATTTTGATCTAAACCATGACCTTTTCTTGCTGTCTGACCATCAACTCCATCCACGCCATCACCTAAATCAACAAAATTTACCTTATCAAAAGTTCCATAAATATCAGCTAATTGAAAAACTTTGTGAAGCATTACTTTCATTCGATCACAATACTCGTTATAGTCGTATTTATTACCGAACATTGCATTTCTTGTATCTGCCCCTACGTGCTTATCTGCGGTGTATATGTTTAAAAGAAGTTTGTTATTACTCTCCACTTTTGGAGTATGTATAACTGGTTCTTGTGCTACAATACTTTTTATGCGCCCTATTAATTTCTCCTCAAACGCTTCAAATCTCTCTTTCTCCTGATCAAACTCGTAGCTATGAAGTAATCTCGTACCTCCTCCTTTTACTTGCCCTTCCCATACTTTTCTAGGTTTTAAGCCATCGTAAGGCAAAGGAACTTCCATATCCCCATTTTCTTTAAAAGTAGGTCTTCTGGTAGCTACTCCTTGAGCTAAGGCTTGATTTATGGTACTAGTCCAATCTGGAGTTATTAACGCCCCTTCGAACCAGTTTCCTTTGGGTTGGTGTATTGCTACAAAGCTTCTCCACCATTTTCGGACTCTATCTTTATGTTCCTGATATTTTTCTGCGTAATCTGCCCACGATTTCGTCTTATTTTGTACTACTCCTTGACAATAATCTTGTAAAAACAGTAGCTTTTTTTCCTCTATCGTCATTCAGCGATTTTTGTTCGGTCAAAGATAATACA
>CAZSOD010000026.1:0-29759 GCA_964608255.1 uncultured Ardenticatenaceae bacterium | reverse complement strand
TGCGGGTCATCTGGTCGCGCGAGGAGAGCATCGTCGGCCACCACAAGCGCCACCCGGCGTGGGTGAAGACGCGCTGGGGCGCAACCAAGGCCGGCAAGCTGACAGCGGTCGAGGCCGAGCTGATCCTCGATAGCGGCGCTTATGTCTACACCAGCCCCAAGGTGCTGGGCAACGCCAACCTGATGGTCACCGGCCCTTACGAGATTCCCAACGCCCATGTGGACAGCTACGCCGTGACGACCAATAACATCCCCGGCGGCGCTTTCCGCGGCTTCGGGGGACCCCAGGGGGCATTCGCCGCTGAGTGCCAGATGAACAAGCTGGCCGAGGCATTGGGGATCGATCCGGTCGAACTGCGGTTGAAGAACGTATTGCGCGAGGGCAGCCTGCTGACCACACAAACGCCCATTCCGCCCGGCGTCAGCATGGCCGAGGTGATTGAGGCGTGCGCGGCAGAGGCGGGCTGGGGGACAGGGGACAGACCACAGACCACAGCCGCCGACTCGTCGTCCATCGTCCGTCGTCCGTCATCCTCCTTTCAAACCCTTCCTCCCGACGAGCGCCGCGTGCGCCACGGGCGGGGCTTCGCCTGCTCGTTCAAAAACGTCGGCTTTTCGTTCGGCGCGCCCGAGAAGTGCGACGCCATCATTGAACTGCACGGCGGGCGCGAGATCGAGCGGGTCGTGTTGCGTCACGCTGGAGCCGAAGTTGGCCAGGGGGCCCACACCGCCTTCAAGCAGATGGCCGCGGCGGCCGTCGGTGTGCCGGTGGAAATGGTCGAACTCGTGCTATCGGACACGGCCACCAGCGGCAACTCCGGCTCCGTGTCGGCCTCACGCATGACCTTCATGGCCGGCAACTCCATTCGCAAGGCAGCCGAAGAGGCGCTGGCGAAATGGACGGACGAGGACCGGCCGGCCGTGGCCCACGTGACCTATACCCCGCCGCCGACCCAGCCCTATGACCCGGAGACGGGCTACTCCATGCCCAACTTCACCTACGGCTACGTCGCCGAAATCGTTGATCTGAAGGTGGACGTGGATACCGGCTACATCCACGTCGAACGCGTCGTCTGCGCCGATGACGTCGGTAAGGTTATCAACCGCACCCTGGTCGAGGGCCAGGTCGAGGGCGCTGTTGTGCAAGCCTTCGGCTATGCGCTGCTAGAGAACCTGGTGGTCCGGGACGGCCGCGTGGTCAACCCCTATCTCAGTCAGTACCTCATCCCGGGCATCAAGGACATCCCGGAGCGGGTGGACTCGGTGCTGGTCGAAGTGCCCGACCCGCTCGGCCCGTGGGGGGCGCGCGGCATGGCCGAGATGCCCTTCATGCCCCTGGCTCCGGCTGTCGTGGCCGCGCTCCACGACGCCACAGGGGTGTGGTTTGACGAGATTCCGTTGCTGCCGTGGAAGGTGGTGGAAAAATTGCGTTAAGCCACATGCTCTTCCCCGACCACCTCATCCTCCTTCGCGGCGGCGGCGATCTGGCAACCGGCGTGGCCTATCGGCTGCACAAGGCCGGCTTCCCAGTGGCTGTCCTGGAACTGCCCAACCCGCTAGTCGTCCGCCGCCGCGTCGCCCTGGCCACGGCCGTTCTGGAGGGCGAAATCACCGTCGAGGACCTGCGCGCCGTCCGGGCGAATCGCGTCGACGAGGCGCTGGCGCTGGTTGACAGCAACGCTATCCCCGTTTTGGTCGCTCCTGCGCTGTCAGCCGACCTTCTGCACTCGTCACTCGTCGCTCGTCACTCGTCACTCATCGTGGTTGATGGCCGCATGGCCAAGCGCAACCTCGACACCCGTATCGACCAGGCTCCGCTGGTCGTCGCCCTCGGCCCCGGTTTCACCGCCGGCTTCGATTGCCATGCCGTCATCGAAACCAATCGCGGCCACCGCCTCGGCCGCGTGATATGGCAAGGGGCGGCCGAACCTAACACCGGCACGCCGGGTATCGTCGCCGGCAAGGGGACAGAGCGGGTCCTGCGCGCGCCGGTTGCGGGCGTGGTTCGCTGGCAGAAGGAGATCGGCGACGCCGCAACCGGGGGTGAAGTGATCGGCGACGTGGCCGGAGAGCCGGTGGTCGCCCCGTTTGACGGTCGGGTCCGTGGGCTAATCGCGCCCGGAACAACCGTATTCGCCGGACTCAAAATAGGTGACATGGACCCGCGTGATGATGTGGCCGCGTGCTTCACCATCTCCGATAAAGCGTTGGCCGTTGGCGGCGGCGTCCTGGAGGCTATACTCACCCATCTGTCATCGCTGTCGGAGAAAACGTGATGAAACGCCGCCTCTTGTGGATCGTCGCTGTCGTCGCTCTTCTGCTGCTTCTGGTGTATGCCGCCGGAAGCTGGTACTTTTCATCCATCGCCCTCGCCAGCCCCACACAATCCCTGGCCGACGCCCGCGCCCGGGCCGACTCCTTTGACGAGATGGGGTTGCCTCAGCCCCAAGAGGTGACTATCGACGCCGGTGAAGTGACCTTGGCGGGCTTCCTGTTCGAAAACGAGCCAGAGAGCGACTGTGGGGTGATCCTCCTCCACGGCTATACGGGCACACGCTACGGAGCGCTCCAGTACGCGCCCTTGTTCTGGGGGCGCGGCTGCGATCTGCTGGCCTACGATCACCGCGGTCACGGCGCAAGCACACCCGCGCTCCATACCTTTGGCTACTATGAAAAGGAAGATCTGGTTGCGGCCGTCGACTGGTTCGCAGCCCGCCAGGGTCTGGACCGATCACAGATCGGCCTAGTAGGCGTTTCCTACGGCGCTTCCACGGCGCTCCAGGCGGCACCCTTGCTGCCCGACGTCGCTTTCATTCTCGCTGACTCCTCCTACCAGGACCTTAAGAGCATTCTGCGCTACCAGGGACACGAGCAGTTCGGCAACGTGGCGCTGTTCTTCCTGCCCGGGGCGCTCGTCTTCGCCGAACTGCGTACCGGGGGCGAAGTGGACGACATCTCCGCCCAGGACGCCATCGCCGAGGCCCAGATGCCAGTGCTGCTCGTCCACTCTCAGCAGGATGAGTACACGCCGCCCTCGCACGCCGAAGTTATTTACGCCCGCAGCCACAAGGAGCGCACGGTGCTGCACCTCTACGACTGGGGTTCGCCCCACGCCCGGGACATCATCACCGACTTCGATGCGTATAAGGCGGACGTCGATGCGTTTCTGGCGGCCTACGCTCCTGGCTTCGGCGCGGCGCAACCGTAGTGGCCGTTCCACTTTGGAGCTTACCGGCGGCCCTTGGACTTGAGCCGCCCGGCGGCCTGGTCGCCTTTGTCGGGGGCGGAGGCAAGACGAGCCTGCTGTTTGCCCTGGCCGCGGCCCTACCCGGCCGTGTCGTCATCACCACGACGACGCGCATCTTCGCCGCCCAGATAAGGCTGGCCCCGGCCGTCCTCCACGCCGATGAGCTTACGTCTCTGAGCAGTCTGCTCGACGCCCACGGCCGCGTCCTCGTCATCGGCCAGTTAGCCGGCGATAAGGCCCTCGGCGTCGATTCCGACCTCCCTGCCCGGCTACTGGCCCGGCGCGACGTAGACTACGTGCTGGTGGAGGCCGACGGTTCGCGGATGCGGCCGGTGAAGGCCCCGGCCGACCACGAGCCGGTTATCCCTTCCGGGGCGACGCTCGTCGTGCCCGTGGCCGGGCTGGACGCTCTGGAACGGCCGCTGGCGGAGGCGGCGCATCGGGTAGAGATCGTGCAACAGCTTCTTGAAGCCCAGCGGAGCCAGGACGCGGAGGAGCTGGAGGGCCTATTTCCATCGCTCTTTGTAAGGCGGTTAGGGATTGGGGATGGCACCTATCTGACCCCGCCCGGCCTGGCCCGGCTGCTCACGCATCCAGAAGGCGGCCTGAAAGGCGCGCCGCCGGGGGCGCGCGTCATCCCGTTCCTCAACAAGGCGGACGATGAAGCGCGATTGGGCGCGGCCCGCGCGGCCGCGCGGCTCATGCTGCGCGAATCGCGTGTATCGCGGGTGGTCGTCGGCGCGGCGCGGACGGCCGAACCGGTGCGCGAAGTGTGGCGGCGAGTGACAGCCATCGTCCTGGCCGCCGGCGAATCACGCCGCATGGGGCGCAACAAACTTCTCCTGCCCTGGGGTGAGACGACCGTCCTGGCCCAAACCCTCGCCAATGTTCAAGCCGCCGGCGCGCACGATCTTGTCGTGGTCACTGGCCATGAGAGCGACCGGATTGCGCCGTTGGCCGCCCAGGCGAGCGCACCGATCATCCACAATAGTGACTACGCGCAAGGAATGTTATCGTCCGTGCAGACAGCCGTCCGCTCGCTGCCTGCCGCAGTCGATGCCGTCCTCGTCGTCCTGGGCGATCAGCCGATGGTCGCGCCGGCGATCATCGACCGCCTGCTCGCTGCCTACGCGGCCTCAACCGCCGGCCTCGTTGCTCCCGCCTATCTGGGACGGCGCGGCAATCCTGTCCTCATCGATCGACGTCACTTTACCGAACTGCTCGCCCTACCCCCCGACGACGCGCCGCGCGCCTTGCTCCAGCGCCACCCGGGCGACCTGCTCCTCATGCCGGTGGATGACAAAGCCATCCTCCACGACTTGGACCGGCCAGAGGATTACGAACGCTGGCGACCGAGGAATCGCGTATGAGAATGGCGCTCCGCTAGACGCCGGTACGGTTGTACCCTATCGGGCGGGTGCTACAATCGACGCAATGACCGCAAGCGCCCTACCGGAGAGGAGATGAGCAACGCGAAGCCCGAAGTAGACTGGCCGGTGCGTATTATCCGCAGCGCCCAGCGGCGCAAGACGGTCAGCGCGCGCCTGGAGGATGGCGTTCTTATCGTGCGCGCCCCGGCGGCAATGAGCGACAAAGATCTCGCGCCGATCATCGACGGTCTAAAGCAGCGGATGCGCCGGCGGGATTCCGCCAAGCCGCAAACAGACGAAGAACTGGAGCAGCGCGCCCGGGAACTTAACCGCAAATACTTTGGCGGCCGTCTCCAATGGACCACGATCCGCTACGTTACCAATCAGAACAGCCGCTTTGGCAGCTGCACGCCCGAGGACGGCACCATTCGTCTGAGCCACCGGCTGGCCACCATGCCGGTCTGGGTTCGCGATTACGTCCTCGTCCACGAACTGGCCCATCTGGTTGAGGGCAACCACGGCCCGCGCTTCTGGAAGCTGGTTAACCACTACCCGCTAACGGAGCGCGCCCGTGGCTACCTGATGGCTGTCGGGTTGGAGGAACTAGACGGCGCGGAGTAAGAGCAGGCAAAAGGAACCACGGATCGCGCCGATTGCACACATGATCCTCTTTGAATCGGCAGGATCGGCGTAGTTCGTGGTTGGCCGTCTTCTTACTTCGCTAACTGGCGGTAGCCGCGGTTCCAATAGACAAGCGGCTTAACGTCGGCGCGGGCCACACCGCTGGCCTGCACCTCGCCGATATAGATGGTATGGCTGCCGGCGGCCAGGCGCGAATAGACGGTGCAGTCCAGCCAGGCCAGCGCGTCGCGCAGGATTGGCGCGCCTGTCGCCGCCGTGTCCCACTCGCCCTGCTCAAAGCGATCCTCGTCCTTCAGCCAGGCGAAGCGGTTCGACAGCTCCATCTGGTCGTGCGCGAGAATGTTGACGGCAAAAGATGCTCCTGCGCACTCCAGTAGTTCGTAGGCCGTCGCCCGATGATCGATAGACACCAGAACGAGTGGGGGTTCCGGCGACACAGATGCAAACGCCGACACAGTCAGGCCGTGGAGTGCGTCCGACGCGGGTGACTTGATGGTGACAATCGTTACGCCCGCGGGGAAGTGGCGCAAAACGTCACGGAAACTCTCGGAGGTGATTGGCATAGGTCGTTCCTCAAGGTATTGAACAAGAAGCCATAGATTGGCTGGACCCAGCCGGCCTCATCTCTGGCTTCTTCAGTCATTCGAACTGTTCCGCGTAGGCCGGCTCGGCCAGACCCAACGCGCGCCGGACTACCGGAGCAATGTCAGTCAGGTGTTGTATGGTCGCTGCATGCGCCGCGTGGTCGCGGCCGACCAGGATGGTCGGCACCGGGTTGCGCGTGTGCTGACGGTGAGCCTTCTCCTCCAGGTTGCCGTGATCGCTGGTGATGATGAGCAGTCCGCGCGTGTCGTCCCACGCGGCTAGCAGCGCTCCCAGAACGGTGTCTATGGCTTCCAGGTGGGCGACCGCCTCTTCCAGTGAACCGCGGTGGCCGATCTGATCGGTCGGCCAATGTTCAAAGAAGCTGAAGGCAAACTGCGCGGCCGTGGTGGCGATCCGTTCCCCGGCCTCCGACAGCGTCAGCACGGGCATGTCGCCGTAGCCGAGAAAGTCGCGCCAACCCTGACCGGTGAAGTCGGGGCTGACGGCGCGCCCGGCCCGTAAGTCGTCCGCATCCATGAGGGGCAGCCCGGCGCTGCGCGCGGCCAGCGGCACGGCCGAGAGCAATCGCCGACCGCTGGCAACGGCCTGAAAGTAGCCCTCCGGGTAAGGCGTGACCAGCGTTGCCGTATGGCCCGCCGCCACCACCTCGCTGAAGAGCGTACCTTCGCGGATCACGGCGGCGACGGCTTCGTTGGGCTTAGGGCCGTAATGCTCGCCCACAAGGGCCGGGACGTTGCGGCCAGTCAGGATGGTGGCCTGTCCGGTCGCGCTCTGCGGCCGGCCGGGCATGCCGAGGATTGCGTCAGTCGGGGCCAGCGAAGCGCGCGGCGTAGAGATGCGGCCGCGTCCGGCAAGAAACCAGTCCGGCCCCAGCAGGGCGGCCAGGTTCGGCAGCCGCGCCGTAACGAACGGGTTCAGCGCCGGGTCCGCTCCGCCCAACCCGACGCCGTCCATAAAGAAAAGGTGGACGAAAGCGCGACTATCGGCCATTGTCATCTGACGTTGCATTCCCGATAATCCTAGCATATCGGGCGCGGATGTTCTATGCGGCGCAGCCCGGCTTTTTTATGGAAACCGAACTCATTCCCATTAACGAGCGCCTCGCTCTGCCGGCGGCCGAGTTGCAATTCCGCTTCTCGACCGGCGGCGGGCCAGGCGGCCAGCACGTCAACAAGACGGCCACCCGAGTGACGCTGCTCTTCGATGTCGCCGGGTCGCCGAGTTTGGACGAGGACACCCGCGCCCGCCTGCTGGATCGCCTGACCGGGCGGCTCAACCGGCAGGGAGTGCTTCACATCGACGTGCAGGAGTCACGCAGCCAGTGGCAAAACCGGGAGACGGCCATAGCCCGCTTGCAGTCGGTGCTGGCCGAAGCGCTGGTGGAGCGACCGGAACGTCTGCCCACGCGGCCGACCCGCCGGGCCCGTCAGCAGCGACTGGATGAAAAACGCCGGCGGAGCGCCATCAAAGAGGCGCGCCGCCGGCCCTATGACGGGTAATTGGGCGCACTATTGGGGTAGGGGCGGTCTTAGGCCCGCCCCCACCAGAGACTAAGCCGCCTCGACCAGTTCCGCGGCCGCCTGCGGCAAGGCTGCGCTTTCCAGCAACATAAAGTCGAGCGCGTCGTCCACGACGTCGATCCGCACCCGATCGCCCGTCTTGAACTCGCCCTTGAGCAGGCGGATGGACAGCGGGCTCTCCACGTAACGCTGGATGGCCCGCTTGAGTGGCCGCGCGCCGAAGTCCTTGTCGAAGCCCTGTTGCGCCAGCCAGTGCTGCGCCGGCTCGGTCAGCTCAATACTCAGGTTGCCCTGTTCGGCCAGCCGCTCTTGCACGTCCTTCACCTGGAGCTTGACGATCTCCACGACATCCGCCTCGGAGAGCGGTTCGAAGATGATGATCTCGTCGATGCGGTTGATGAACTCCGGTCGGAACGTTTGCTTCAGCGCGTCCTCGATGCGCTTGTGGTCTTCGCGCTCGGCGGCCGCCATGCCAGCGAAGCCCAGCGCGCCCGCGCGCTTGACGAACGACGTGCCGACGTTGCTGGTCATGACGATCACAGCGTTGCGGAAGTTGACCACCCGGCCCTGGCCGTCGGTCAGGCGTCCATCGTCCAGCAGTTGCAATAACGCATTCCAGATGTCCGGGTGGGCCTTCTCGATCTCGTCGAACAGCACCACCGAGTAAGGCCGGCGGCGCACCTGTTCCGTCAGTTGCCCGCCCTGCTCATAACCGACGTAGCCGGGCGGCGCGCCAAAGAGACGGCTGACCGTGTGCTGCTCGCGGTACTCGCTCATGTCGACGCGGATCAGCGCTTCTTCGTCGTCAAACAGGAACTCGGCCAGCGCCTTCGCCAGTTCCGTCTTGCCGACGCCGGAACTGCCCAGGAAGATGAACGAGCCAATCGGCCGGCGTGGGTCGCTCAGGCCGGAACGGCTGCGGCGAATGGCGTCCGCCAGGGCGGCGATAGCCCGCTCCTGCCCCACAATGCGTTCGTGGAGGCGTTCCTCCATGTGGAGAAGCTTTTCAGCTTCCGTCTCCAGCATCTGCGAGATGGGGATGCCGGTCCAGGAAGCGATCACCTCGGCTACGTCGCGGTCGTCAACGATCTCATCCAGCCGCTGCTCGCCGCGCCAGGCGTCGCGCTGGGCATTGAACTCCGTCTCCAGGCGCAAGCGCTCGGCCTTGCTAACCTGCGCCCGCTCGTAATCGCGGGCAGCGCTGGCCTCTTCCTCGCTCGCCAACAGCTTGTCAATCTCAGTCTTCAACTCTTTCAGGCCCGGCGGCAGGGTATGGAGCGCGACGCGCAGCTTGGCCGCCGCCTCGTCCATCAGGTCGATGGCCTTATCCGGCAGCCGGCGGTCGGTGACGTAGCGCGAGGAGAGCTTGACCGCGGCGACGATGGCCGCATCGGAGTAGTGGATGTTGTGGTGCGCCTCGTAGCGGTCGCGCAGGCCGCGCAACATTTCGATGGTTTCTTCCATGCTCGGCTCGTCGACGAACACGGGGGCGAAGCGTCGCTCCAGGGCGGCGTCGCGTTCGATGTACTGGCGGTACTCATCCAGCGTCGTCGCGCCGACGCACTGTAATTCACCGCGGGCCAAAGCCGGCTTCAGCATATTGCTGGCGTCCATCGCGCCCTGCGCCGACCCCGCACCCACAACGGTATGAAGTTCGTCAATGAACAGGATGATCTCGCCCTGGGCGCGCTGAATTTCCTCCATCGCCGCCTTCAGGCGCTCCTCAAACTCGCCACGGAAGCGGCTGCCGGCGATCATCGCGCCCAGATCAAGAGCAACGACGCGCTTGTTGAGCAGGTTCTCTGGCACGTCACTGACGATGATTTTCTGCGCCAACCCTTCAACGATGGCCGTCTTGCCCACGCCCGCCTCACCAATCAGCACCGGATTGTTCTTTGTGCGCCGGCTCAGCACCTGGATGACGCGCATGATCTCCGCGTCGCGGCCGATGACCGGGTCGAGGCGGCCGTCGCGAGCCATCTGCGTCAGGTCGCGGCTGTACTTTTCCAACGTTCGGTAGCGGCTCTCCGCCTGCCGGTTCGTTACTCGCTGGCCGCCGCGCAGTTCCTTAATAGCGTTGAGCACAGCATCGCGGGTGATGCCAAGTTCCTGAACAATGCGCGCCGACGGCGTGTTTCGCTCGCTCAGGATTGCCAGAAAGATGTGCTCGGTAGAAATGAACTCGTCCTTCAGCCGGTTGGCCTCACCCTGGGAGAGCTCGAGGACGGTGCGAATGCGCGGGGTGTAGAAGACCTGCCCAACGCCTCCACCATAGACAGATACCTTGGGGCTGGCCCGCAATTCGCGGTCCAGTCGCTCCTGAATGGCGGCGCCGTCCACATTCAACGCCGCCAGAATCTGGGGAACGGCCCCATCCTGCTGCTCCAGCAGAGCCAGAAAGACATGTTCGGTGTCTACCTGAGTGTGGCCATACCGCTGTACGATTTCATAGGCGCGCGCGGCGGCGTCCTGGGCTCGTTCCGTAAAACGGTCGAATCGCATCATTACTATTGTCCTTGGTCTAGTCGCTTTCTACAGTTGATTCCTGATTACTAGACGCGACCAGAGGCCCAAACGTTGCTGATACCAAGCGGAGATTAAGAAATGGCACGGGGATAGGCGCGGTCGCGGCCGGGCCCATCGCGACATTGTCTTTGTCCATCCACTCAAGAGAAGAGTATAGCAAGCCACAATAGGATTCACGTAAGACCTGCATCAGAAGATGCGGATGCCTTCACCCTGGTCATAACCGTCGCCCCAGGCCATGATCTTATAGGGCGTGATCTCGATGAGGCGCCAGTCCGCCGACTCATCATAGCGGAAGTCCCACTCGTATTTATGGTAAAAGTGCTCGGCCAGGGGGTCGATCTGATCACGGGGCGCGGTGTGGGCTTCGCCCTCGATAATAATAACGCTCATCGCGTCGGGCAGGGCCAGAGCGACGTTTTGATTATGGACGAGATTGACGAATTTCTGGGTTTCGCTGCCGGTGCAGACATAAAGGCGCTCATCGAGCCATATGTACCACAAGGGAGCGAGATGCGGCCGGCCATCTCCGCGCACCGTCGCCAGCCAGATCGTACTCTCCCGGCTCAACCGGGCTTCGATGGCTCGCCAGCGAGCGGGGTTCCGTCGTCTCATGGTGCGGGCGTGTCAGGGTTCGGTCGCCAGCGCGTCCCCCTGCCAGCGCACGACGCGGGCCGGACACACCCGGCCCAGAAGTCGCGTGGCCAGTGCCTCCAGATGGGTAGCGTCGCTGCTGGTGAAGCAGCGCAACGTCCCATCTTGCCCGGCGGGGGCAACCAACTGATTAAGTTGTAGCACATTCCGCGTGTGGCGGGCAACCGCGGGCGCCGGGTCGATAATCGCGACATCCTCCCCCACGATCTGGCGCAGAACGGGCTCTATGAAAGGGTAATGGGTGCAGCCGAGCACGAGCGTATCGACGCCCTTTTCCAGCATCGGCCCCACGACGCGACGCAGCAGGTCGCGCGTAGCCGGCGCTTCCAGCGCCCCGGCCTCGATGAGCTGGACTAATCCCGCGCAGGGGTCCTCATAGACCTGGATGCCGGCGGCGTAACGGGCCATCAGCCGCGCATAACGGTGGCTGTTGAGCGTCCCCGGCGTTGCCAGAACACCGACCCGACCGCTGCGCGTCCGGGCCGCGGCCGGTTTGACCGCCGGCTCCATGCCGACAAAGGGCACATCGGGAAAGCCGGCCCGCAAAAAGTCGAGCGCAGCCGCGCTGGCCGCGTTGCAAGCCACAACGATGAGTTTCGCACCCCGCGCCAACAGAAAGCGGGTAATGCCCGCGCTAAAGGCACGCACCTCTTCGGCCGGCCGCGGCCCATAGGGAATGTGCGCCTGGTCGGCAACGTAGAGCAGGTCTTCGGCAGGGAGTTCCGTCAAGAGATGGCGCACGACCGATAGACCGCCCACGCCCGAATCGAGAACGCCCAAGGGGCGGCGCGGCGTGTCGGCTGGCATCAAATCGTCGCCCACGGCCTCGTTCAACTGGCCGTCGGGCCGGATGACGGCTCCAGCAAGGCGGCAATTTCGCGCACCAGGCGGCGCGTGCGCCGGCGGTCGCGCGCTCGCAGCAAGTAGACTAACCCCAGAACCACGCTCAGGACGGCGGCCAGGACGCGAACCTGAGCCAGCCGCGGCGCCGGCCCGGTCGTTGCGCCGGGAGCGACAGCGTCCGCCTGGACCGTCGAGGTATAGATGCGCGTGCGCATGTCTACCTGGCTCTCAAGCGCTTCCAGAACGCGCCGGGCGAAGGCGCGGGCCGAGGTTTCGATCAGCCGACCGGATACCGACGCCAGCCGCCCACCGACGTACAGATCGGCTTCGTAGCACAAGACGGCGCGGCCGTCCCCGCCGTCTTCCAGATATGCCCGCCCCCGACTATTAACCAGGCCGTTGGGACTCTCGCCGTCCGCTTGAAAATCGAAGCTGGTAAAGGGAATCACCCGATCGAGGCGCAGCGTGCCCACAAAGCGATCGCTAATCTGCCCGGCGCGCAGAAATAGCGTGATCCGGTACTCATTCGTAGCGATGGTTTCGAAGGACTCGCAGCCGGGAAGAACGCGTTCCAGCACCAGCGGATCATATAACAACCCCCAGACAACTTCGCGCCCGGCGGCAAAGGTATATCGACCTTCCATTCTCATGGCCCGTTCGTCTCCCTAACGGCGCTTGTCGGTTGGGGCGGCCGCGGCGGGTATGGCGCGCGACGAAAGCCACTGCTCCACCAGATCGCCATTCTGCCCGGCCCGCCACTCCGTAAACGCCTCCGTAGCGCCCTGCATAAACCCCTCGGCGATCTCCTCTACCCGGCCCAGCGAGATGCTCTGGGCAATGCGGTCGACAATACGCTTGGGCATCATGCGCAGGCCGCGCGGCCGCTGCAACCTCGACTGGAATTTGAACAGGTAATCGATGGCCGTGCCCCCTTCCTCCGGGGAAAGACGGGCCGTGCTGGTGTAGTATCCGTAGCCCGTCGTCGCGTTTAGCGTTGCCTCTACCTCCACCGGCTCGCAACCCGGCAGCGGATCAATTTGGATGATGTACCGATCGGTGTCAACCTTCAGTTCCAGATCGCAGAAGATGTTGATCGTATAGGCGCCCAATTCCACTGTCTGATAGCGAATGCGGACTTTGTTACCGGTATACGGCTCAACCACGCTGATATGGGGTAGATAGTAGACGACCCGGCTCAGGTCGCTAAAGTAAATCATTGTCGTCAGCGGCTCGGCTGGAAAGAAGAACTTGCGCTGGATGGTGCCGTCTAGCGTGATCATGGCGTAGCGTGGTGCTGGCTTGGTTGGGGACGCTCGTGGCCTTTCCGTTGTTGCATCGCTTAGCGGGGCGTCGAGCCTTCGTTCTGCTGGATCAGGCTCTCCAGCTTAGCGGATAGCATGGCAATCTGGGTGTGCAGCCGTTCCAATTCGGCTCGGGTCGGCACGCCGTGCTCGTCCAGCAGCTTTTCTAGCTCCTGGGCTGTAGCCACCTCCGGTGCGGCAAACATCGGCGACAGAAGCTTTTCGCGCAGGCGCAGACCCTCTTCCCGGGCCAGGTCGCCCTTGCTGATGAGCGTCTGAACCCGCCGATCGATCTCCTCGTCTACGTGGCGCCAGAGATCGAGGGGCAACGTCAGGCCGCGGCGGAGCGTGCTGAGTGTGTCGCCGCCCGCGCGCACCAGATTGGTCAGCACTGACTTGGGCAGGAACCCGCGCTGAAGCTTTTCCTGCTCGAAAATGATCTGGGTCAGCACAACCGCCGTCAGGTCTTCATCGGTCGCGTGGTCGGTAACGATCACCTCTTCGCCCGCGCGAATCAACGCGGCGATTTCGTTGAGCGTAATGTACCGCTTGGCTTCGGTGTCGTATAGCTTGCGATTCGGGTATCTTTTGATAACGGGCATGTCTTGTTCCAGATGAGCGCTTCAGACAAGGCAGTTCATTATATGCGCGAACCAGAGGGGCGCCAACGACTCACCCCCGGCAGAAGAACGCGAACCGGCCCGCGTGACATACGGGAAAATAGCGCCGATCAGCTGGCCATAACGCTCCCATTCCTGGTGGGATACCGGCTCCAGTAAACAAAAGGGAGAGACGATCACCCCCGACGCTCTCCCCGATAACACTGCCAGTAAATGAACGCCTCCCCTCTCTCTATCGTGAACGGCGAACGGTTGTCAACTCGTCGACCTTGCGGCTCAACTCGCCGATCTTCTCGCTCAACGAGTCAATTTCTGTTTTCGATGGAATATTCATGCGCGCCAGAAGGGTTTCAATGCGCTTATCGACTTCTTCTTCGGCGCGCTTGGCGCCATCCTGAACCGTGCGCCGCCGCCGCTCAACAATATCACTTACCAGCTTGCGCGCGTCGCCATCAGCTATCTCACCCCGTTCGACCAGCTTGCTCACAAAGTCCTCGATCTGCTCTTGCGTGAGGGCCACCGCGCCGATGGCCGCCATCAACACGCGGCGCAGCCCGCTCAGCAGCGAGTTTGCTGAATCCCCATAATCCTCATGCATGTCCACCTGATCGGTCATCGCCAGCACTCCTCTCCGCCATCCTGCGCCACACAAACGCGGCGGCGACATAGCGGGCCGCTGCCCGCGGCCATGACGCAGCGCATTATTGGCAATATAGCATAGCGGCTGGATGACTGTCAACCGCGTCGGAAAGGTCGCCGATATTGGGTCAGCCGCGCGCTCGTTTGGCTTGCAGATTGCGACAGAATCAGCGCGGCAACAAGTACATAGGATATAGAGTTCCGGTATAATTGATAATGCACAGCGTCACGAAGGCAAAGGCAAAGGAGAAATGATGGCCGACAGCCCCATGCAGATAACAGACGATAGCCGCCCGATTCTGGAGCATCTGGCCGCTGGCGAAGGCGTCGACGCGCGTCGCGCTGCCGCCTTACTAGCCGTCGCTGACGGCCGCAGTTATGCCGAGGCGGCCGCCGCCCATGACCTGACCGCCGGCCAAGTCGGCTACATCGTGCGCAAGTATCGCGAGCAAGGATTGGCCGCTTTTCCGGAAGCGGCGACACCTGTGGTCCAGGGCGCGTCGCTGGATGGCGAAGCCGAAGAGCTGCGGCGGGTGATTGACGAGTTGAACGCGCGCGTAAACGAACTTCAACAAATGGTCGACGCCCGGCCGGCCGCCGACAGCACTTACTCCCCAGCCGGTCTGCTGGTGATGGTGCGCGACAGTGTGCAACGACTGACGCCGGAGATGCAACTCGATGTGCTGCGCAATTTCCAGGGAATGTCAGCTGAAGACCTGGTCGATCTGGACACCTGGAAAGGGCTGGCCTACATGATGACCTACTCGGCGCGCTTCCAGGCCGGGCAGGTGCGCGACAAGGTCAGCGACGCTATCAACCACGTCGTCCCCGAGCCCATCCAGCCCGGTCGCCTGTGGCAGGCGGGAAAATCAGGTCTCGATCGCATCACGCCCGAGTTCGCCAAGCAAATCCTCGGCACTTTCCAGGGCGCCTCTCGCGAAGACCTGCTGGACCCGAACACCTGGAAGGGAGTCTGGTACATGATTAACTACTCTCTTCGCTTCCAGGCCGAGCAACTCAAGCAGCGCCTGAGCAGCGCGGAAGAAACGGAGTCGTAGTCGAACCCTCATGCCGATCTACGAATCAGATACCCAGCTCTACGCCTGCTTCGAAGAACTCTTCGGCACCATTGAGGGGCACGACCCCCAAGCGGCCGACTCGCTGCTCAAGGCCTCGCTGGCAATTCGCTTTCAGTGCCGCGCGCCTGCCGCGTCCATCACCATCGACGCGCGCAAAGCGCCGATCGCCGTCCACTACGGCCCAAACGGCATCAAGCCCACGATAGAGGTCGGGCTGGCGGGCGATACGCTGCACTGCCTGCTCCTGGGTCGCGTGCGCCTGGCCAAGGCCATTGGCAGCAATCTCGTTGACCTGAAAGGCCCGGTCTGGAAAACGCTGTCCTTGGCTGACCTATTTCACTATGCGCAGCAGTTCTATCCAGCCGTGCTGGAGCAGCACGGGCTGCCCGTCAACTGCCCGGGAATGGAGAGCCGCTGAGCGACCGGGCCCGGGCGGGCGCGCCACCTCCGTCCCACTGGGCCGCCCGCGCGTCGCGCGTGGCCGGGGCGGGCTTTGCTCTCTATCTGCTCTTGTTGCTGGGCGCGAACGGGCAAGCTGCCTCTGGAGGCCCGGCGACGTGGCTTCCGCTGGTGACGCTGCCCGCATCCAACGGCGACTGGTCGGCCATTGGGATCGTTAGCCTCCTGCCGCCGATTTCCGCGGCGGCCTGGCTGATCAGCCGCGTGGCCGCCGGGACGTGGCGTGCCCTTGTCTGGCAACCCGACCGCGTCACCTGGCCGCTCATGGCGCTGGCGGCGCTGGCGGCGTTCAGTGTCGTGGCGCAGTGCAGCGGAAACTGTCCCCTGGGCGTTGGACTGCGGCTGGCGCTTGTCACCGCGAACCTTGTCTGGGTCTACCTCTACACCGTCAACGAGCGGCCGCGCCTCTTCGGCCTTGTGGTGGCCATTATTCTGCTGCAATCTCTCGTCGGGCTGAGCCAGTTCGTCCTACAGCATGACCTGGGCCTGCGCTTTCTCGGCGAGTGGCCGCTTGACCCGGCTATCCCTGGGGTAAGCGTGGTCATGCGCGGCAGCGAGCGCTGGCTGCGCGCCTATGGTCTGACCGCCCACCCCAACGTCTTGGCCGGGACGCTCGTGCCGCTGCTATTCATGCTCGCCGTCTTGGGGCGACCGGCGACAAAAGCTCGGCGCAGCCTGCAAACGCTGGCGTTCATTGTGGGATTTGCCGCGCTCTTTGCCACACTCGCCCGATGGGCGGCCGTGTGCTTCGGGCTGGGTATGGCCATCAACCTTTGGCCCTGGGTGCGCCTGCGGCTGCAAGGGCGTCCGGCGGAACTGCCGCTGGGGCGGGCGACGTGGGTGGCGCTGGGAGTGACGGGCGTGTTGCTGGCGGCAGTCTACGGTGATGCTGTCATCGGCCGCGCCGCCGGTCTGGATGCCCCGGTCGAGAACCGCTCGCTGTGGGAACGGGAACGCGACAGCCAGCTAGCTCTGCGGCTGATAGCCGAATCGCCATTCACCGGCGTTGGCCTGGGTCAGTATCTCACGTCGGCTACGCGCCTTGATGCCTGGGCCAAGGTCGTTCATAGCGTCCCTCTATGGCTGACGGCCGAACTAGGGCTGGCGGGAGGCGCGCTGTGGTTCAGCCTGCTACTAAGCCCGGTTTGGCGTCGCCGCGCGTTCGGCCGCTTCGCCCGGCAAACGGCGTTGTGGCTTGCGTTCTGGCTTATGGGGCTGCTGCAACCGGCGCCCCACCCGCTCATCGACCTGCGCAGCGCCCTGCTGACCGGCCTGGTCGCCGCGCTGCTGAGTCTGTCGTGGCAACCCGCGCCCCATTTGCCCGATACTTCGGCCTCGGATAACATCCCCGGTTTGGGGATGCTAAACCCTGGAGGCTAAATGGAAGAGACTATTGACCTGCGGCCCTATTTGTCGGCTCTGGGTCGTTACTTCTGGCTGATCGGGGCAGCCGCAATCCTGGCAATCCTGATCGCCCTGGCTTTGTATTTCTCAAGCGACGATTATCAGGCTATCGCATTGGTGACGGTGCCCGAACCGTCGCAGCAACTGCAATTCGACCCCCGCATTGCGACAACGACGCGCCCAAACCAACTATTGAACGTCTATCCCGAGCTGGCCAAGAGCAACGACCTGCTGGCCCGCCTGCTGCCACAGGCCGAGGCGCTCTCAGACGGCCGCATCGCGACGGCCACGCAATTGCGCTCGGTCTTGCAGGTCAACACCTCATCCGAAGGGCGCATGGTGCGGCTGGCCGCCAGCGACCAGGACCCGGAGGTGGCGGCCGGCTTGGCCAATGCCTGGGCCGAAGAGTTCATTGCCACCGTCGAAGCGGTCTACGGCCGCGGCGGTGTGGAATTCTTCCGGAGTCAACTTGACCAAGCCGGGCAGGAACTGCAGGCCGCCAACGACGCGCTCGTTACGTTCCAGACCACGAACCGGCAGGGGATCGTCGACAACCAGTTGGCTGCGCTGACGGCCCGGCAACAGGGTTATCTGGCCGACCAGAGCAAATATCAGGCTGTTTTGGACGACATTCAGACGTTGCGCACACAACTTGAGAACAACGCCACAGATACAGTGACTCTGGCCGAGCAATTGGCGGCGCTGACCGTTCAGTTGCGCGCCTTCCAGACCGTTCTCCCCACCCCGGCCGCGCTGCCGCTCCAGCTAGACATTGCCTCGGATGCCCAGGTAACAACAGCCCAACGCGCCGAGCAATTGCAGCGCCTCGATGCGCAGCGCGTGGCTGTCGAGGCGGCGCTTGCGGAGCGGCAGGCGCAATTGGACGCCCTGGAAGCGCCCATATTTGCCTTGCAGACGGAGAAGCAACAGCTATTCAACGAGGGCGAGCGGCTGCTGCGGGCGCGAGAGGTGGCGGAGGAGACTTACGTGACCGTGGCGCGCAAGATTGACGAGGAGCGCGTCGCCTCGCGCGAGACAGTGGCGCGCCTGGCCAGCAACGCCGGCGTTCCGGAAAAACCGACGCGGCCGAGCCTGGTGGCCCTGGGCTCGCTGCTAACCATCGCTATGCTGCTACCCACTGTCGCGTTCATCATCGTTCTGACCTGGTGGCGGCGCAAGCCTCGTCCGGCAGCCTGAGAATCGGTGGGCGGAGTACCGGCCGCGCCGGCGCAAGCGCGCATTGGCGCCGGGCGTCCCGGCGGCTACGTTGTTCATGGGCACTGAAAAACGAGCGTCCAGCCAGACCAGGCAAGTTGCCATGCTCGCGGCCATTCTCCTGGCGGCGGCAGCGTTGCTGGCGCGCACCATCGATCTGTTACCGCGCGGCTGGCTCAATGCCGACTACGTTCAGCTCAACCACGGTTTGGCGCAGCGTTCGCTGTCGCAGGTAGATCGCGCCGTTGGCGCCCTGACAGCCGATAGCGAGACACAGCCTATCGCCCGGCGGGCGTGGCGGGGTATCGGCCTGGCCTACGTCGCGCTAGGTCGCCTTGAAGATGCCGCGCTGGCCTGGGAACACGTGCCCGGCAGCCGCGCGGAGTTCACGGCCTGGGCATTGGCCGCGGAACGGTCCGGTGAATGGCCCGCGGCCCGGGCCTGGCACTGGCTTTCCGTACGCGCAGACCCGACTGATGGTGACCAGTGGTATCGGCTGGGGCGCGCCGCGGCCGGGTCGGGCGACGCAGCCGCGGCGGCCGGGTACTATGCCGAAGCGCTGGGCGCGCCGCAGCGCCACCAGTTCGGCCGCAGCAACATCCAGGTCCGCCTGGCCGAATTGGCCAAAAACGCCGCGCCGCCCGACTGGGCCGGAGCGCTCGCCCTGTATGAAGACGCCATTGACCAAGACGATTTCCCCCTCGCCGACGACCGGCTTAATGCCCTGTTGGGTCGCGCGGAGACGCTCGACAAGCTCGACCGGCTGCCCGAGGCGCTCGACGCCTATCGACTGGTGGTTGCCGGCTGGCCCAACCACTACTGGGCCAATGTCCACAGCGGGCGGTTAACGTGGAACGTGGAAGGTGACGCGGCGCGTGCCGCTGGTTATTTGCGGCGCGCAATTGCGATTGACGGGCGATCCAAGTGGGCTTACCTGTTTCTGGCCGAAGTCTATACGCGGTCGGGCGCGCCAGCCGAGGCGGTGCCACTTCTCCGGCAGGTCCTGACCCTTGACCCAACAGACGAGGCCGCGCGCCAGCAGCTTCAGCGACTGACGGATGGCCATGACTCTTGAAACCGGTTCCCCCATCAAGGATCAACCGGGGGAGAGCGCCGGCAGCGTCAACCGTCTGGCCCTTGGCGCGAGCGTGTCGCTGATAGGCGTCATGCTCGGCCGCGGGCTTGAGTTCGCCAAACAGGTCGCGCTGGCGCGGCTACTGGGCATCGACGCCTTCGGCCTTTATGCGCTGGGCTGGAACCTGCTACGCAGCATTGGCGTGCTTCTGCCGGTTGGGCTGCAAAACGGGGTCATGCACTTCGGCGCTGGCGTTTGGCGCAAGGACGACGGCGCGCTCCGCCACATCCTGTCGCGAACCATTCTGCTCAGCTTTGCGTTTGGCTGGGTCGTCACTCTCATTCTGTTGGCTCTCGCGCCGTGGCTGGCCGGGGTGGTGTTCAGGGAGCCGGGCTTTACCCCGGCCCTGCGCGTCTTTGCGCTCATGTTGCCGTTCATGGGCGCGCTGCGCGTGGCCTCGAACGCCACGCGCATTACCCAACGCATGCAGTTCTCGGTGGTCGCCGAGGAGATCGCTCAGTCCATCCTGAACCTCGTCCTCTTCGCCGCATTCTATCTCCTGGGATGGCGGTTGATGGGGGCGGTCGTCTCGACCGTGCTGTCTTATGCGGCCGCGTTCGCCGTGGCCATCTACTTTGTCCGCCGCCTCTTTGCGGCGGCGTGGCGCGCGCCCGCTCAGGCGACTATTTCTACCCAACAGATGCTGTCTTACTCAACGCCAACCGCCCTGGCGGAAGCGTTCGGTGTGATAATCAGCCGCGCCGACCGGCTCTTTCTGGGCTTCTACTGGCCGGCGGCCGAGGTCGGCGTCTATCAAGCAGCGTCGCAAATCGCCGTCATCATGGCCGCCATCCTGGCTGCGTTCAATACCATCCTCATGCCCATGATCGCCGAGCAGTACCATCGCCGAGACATGCGGCAACTGGAGGAGTTGTTCCGCGTCAACACCAAGTGGGGCGTCTACAGTATCGCCCCGCTCGTGCTGGTAATCGTCTTCGCCGCCCGCGACGTGATGCAAGTCATCTTCGGCCCGGCCTATGCCGGCGGCGCGACGGCTCTGCAGATATTGACCCTGGGCCAATTCATCAATATTGCCACCGGCGCGACCGGCGCCATCCTGATCATGACCGGCAACCAGCGCACATGGTTGCGGCTGAGTTTGGCGATCATGATCGCCAACCTGGTTCTAAACCTGGCCCTGGTGCCGCGCTGGGCGACGACCGGCGCGGCTGTGGCGACGGCGGCAACGGTCGGCGGTCTGTTTGCGATTAGCCTGTTGATCGTCCGGCGTATTCTGGGCATCTGGCCGTATGATCGGCGCTACCTGAAGGGTATCGCCGCCGGAGCCGGTACAGCGCTCCTTCTGGCCGGGACGCGCCTTCTCGGGCTGCCGCCGGCGGGGAATCTGGCGCTGACCACGGCGGTGGCGGTGGCCGGATTCTTCGGGCTGCTGCTGCTGCTCGGCCTTGACCCCGAGGATCGGGCCTTCATTGGAATGCTGGTCCGGCGCGCGAGGGCGCGATGATCGACGTTTTATACATTGCTGGCGCGGGCCGCAGCGGCAGCACGCTGCTGGAGCGCCTTCTGGGTCAGTTGCCGGATTGCGTTGCCGTGGGCGAATTGCGGCACCTATGGCGCGAAGACCCGACGCGCGCGCGCTGCGGCTGCGGCCAACTGCTGCCCGACTGCGAGTTCTGGCGCGCGGTTCTGGAGCAGGCGGGAGTGGCCATCTCGGCCGCTGCCTTCCGTGACATGCGCGCCGCCCAGCTTGAAGTGGATCGCATTCGCTTCGTGCCGCAAATACTCGCGCCGCGACTTGCCGGGCGGGAATATGGTCGCCGCCGGGTTATCTACGAGGCAATGCTTCGCCGCCTCTACGAGGCCGTCCGTGAGGTCGGCGGCGGCCGGATTATCGTGGACTCATCCAAGGATATCTCGACGCTCTACCTGCTGGCCCGTATGCCGGAAATACGCTTGCGCGTCTTGCACCTGGTGCGCGACAGTCGCGCCGTGGCCTATTCGTGGACCAAGGAACTCGTTCGTCCCCACGTGGTCGGCCAGATCAGTTACATGGAGCGCTATTCTCCGGTGCGCTCGGCGCTTGACTGGACGTATCGCAACGTGCTGAGCGGTCGGGCAAGCGGGCAGACCGCGTACTTCATGCGGCTGCGCTACGAAGATTTGATTGCCGATCCGCCGGCCGCGCTGCGGCGCGTGGCCGATTTCGCCAGCCTTGCCGCCGCTGATCCCGGCTTTGTCGCGCCGGCTGAGATAGACCTGACGCGCGCCACCCATACCGTGGCTGGAAATCCGATGAAGTTCGGCGAAAGCCGGTTGCGCTTGCGCCTGGATGCCGCGTGGCAGGAAGCGCTGCCGAGGCGCGACCGCGCGCTGGTAACCACCCTAACCTGGCCGCTGCTGTGGCGCTACGGCTACGGCCGCGCGGCGGCGTCTTCGCCAGGCGAATCAAAGGCGGTCTGACACGATGATGAAAGGAACGGTTGTCATCCTCTCCATCGTCCATTGGCACTTCACGTGGCAGATTCAGCAGAGCATCGCCGCGGGCCTGGCCGCGCGCGGCTACAAGGTGCGTTTCGTCGAGCCTCTGCCCAAGCGCTGGCCAAGGTTGCGCGAATTTGGCCGCGTGTGGGGCCGGCTGACCGGCCGCACAGAAGCCGCCGGTCTCTGCGTTCAGCCCCTGGTACCCGGTGTGGAACTCTATTCGCCGCGGCTGCTGCCCGACACGGGCCCATTTACGCGCCGCATCAACCGCCGCGTATTCGTGCCCCATATCGCAACCGAGTTGCGCCGCGACGCTCCACGGCCGTTGATCGTCATCAACTATCTGCCAATCTCGGCTTCGCTGACCCTCATGGAAGCGCTGCGACCAGATGTCATCGTCTACCACTGTGTCAATGACTGGGAACATGATCCCTACGCGGAGACCGAGTTCCGCGAGGCCGATCTGGCCCGCGCCGCCGACATGGTCTGGGCCGACTCGCCGGTCAACATGGCCCGCGTACGGACCATGAGTGACAATGTCGTGGCTATGGCCGGCGGGGCGAACGTTGCCCTGTTCGCCGCCGCGCGCCGCGTTCCGGAGACGCCGCCGGCGCGGCCGCTGTGCGCCTACTTCGGCACCATCGGCCTCAGCACCGATATAGACCTCCTGCGGGCAGTCAGCCACCGCTTCCCCCTGCGGCTCATCGGACCGGTGCGCGCCGCGCTGGAGGGATTTGCCCCAGAGACGGAGATTACCGGCCCGGTTCCCCAGGAGCGATTGCCGGAACTCCTGCGGGATGTGGACGTTTTGCTGCTGCCTTATGCCCACTCGACGCACAATGAGAGCGTGCTGCCCGCCAAGTTATTTGAGTGCCTGGCCACAGGCAAGCCAGCCGTTGTGTCCGGTCTGGCGGCCTTGGGAGAGTACGCTGACTTGTTCTACCTCTGTGAAACCAGGGAGGAGTTTCTGACGAGCATTGTCAAGGCGGTCAAGGAACCGCCGGAGCGCCGCGCCGCGCGCATTGCCTGCGCCGAGCGAAACAGCTATGAGCAGTTATACGCTACAATTGAGGATTACTTCCACGAGATCCTGGCAAGCAAGGGCATTGCCACGCGGCCGCCATTCGGCCAGCCTGACTCTTCCGCGTGACGTTTCCGCATGATGTCCTCCTCGCCCCTCCTACCCCCTACGCCGCCCTCAGCGCGCCGGTTCGCTGTCCCTTTCCTGGAGACGGATCCGCTGTTCGACGTGCGCTGGGGGGTGCTGCTGTTGCCCCTCTGGTGGGGGTTGGGTGTCGAGCAATTCGTCTGGCCGGTCATTTTCCTGGGGGTAGTTGTCAAGCTGCTCTACATGCAACATCTTCATGTCGTCGTCGTGCGGCCGCTGCGCTGGTTTGCCCTGTTGCTGGCCGCCGTCCTGATCTCGGCGCTCTTCATTACCGAGCCCGTGCGGTGGCTGACCTACTTCCGCAATCTCGGGGCCTTCACCGCCGGTTTCCTCGTCTTGCTCATTGTGACCAACCGCGCGCGCAACTGGCCGGCCATTGAAAGGCTGCTGGATGTGGCGCTCCTGGCTGTCATTGTCGCGGGCGGTGTCGGGTTTCTGGCCGCGGCGGGTCTCTGGCGGCCCGACTTTCAGTCATTGGCCGGGCGAGTCCTGCCTGAAGCCATCACCCAGACGAGTTACGGCCGCGCTATCGCCCTGCGCACAGTCGGCCAGTGGAGCTGGTTTGCCGGCCTCGGCCTCTACTACCGGCTGAACTCTTTCTTTCTGTTCAGCAACCATTTCTCGAGCGTGTTGGTCTATGCCATCCCGTTCTTGTTCTACAAGATCGGACGGGTTCGCGGTTGGCGGCGAGCGCTGGTCATCCTGGGCATCCTCCTGCTGATAATCGACCTTATCTATACAACGGGTCGTGTGGCCCTGCTCAGCCTGCTTGCCGGAGCCGCCTATTTCGCCCTGTTCCATGCCCCGCGCCGCCGCGCTATCCAGATTCTAAGCGCGATCGCGCTGGCAATCGCCCTGTGGCTGGCCGCGCTCTCGGCCGCCGGCGAGTTTGTTTCGGCCAGCGAGCGCCCGGGGGTTGTCGGCGGTGTGGTCGATGCCTTTGAGGGCTTTGTCTTCGCTCGCGGCTCCGGGAGCTACACGAGTCGCTTCGGTGTCTATCAGGCGACGATCGAGGGCTTCCTGCAACGGCCGCTTTTCGGTTGGGGAACCGAGCGCGATGTAGAGGGCCTTGACTTGCCGGCCGGCTCCCACAGCGAATACTTCGCCGCGCTCTATCGCCAGGGCTTGCTGGGGCTGGTTGCGCTGCTTGGGCTTCTGGGGTCGGTCTGGCGGGCGACACGACCACCGCGCGAGCCAGCCACCTTGCCGCAAGTGACGTTCCTGCGCTACGGGCGCTGGTTTTTCGTTACCACACTCATCAACAGCGTGCTGAACGATCCCGGCGTGGATACGACCACGTACGTCTTGCTGTGGCTCTTCATCGCCTTGCTCGTCGCCACAGCCCAGCTTATCGACCGCCAGTCCCATGATCGCTTTACCCGCACCGATTGAAATCCTGGGCGTGCAGGTGCACCCCTTGACCGTGGACGAGCTGCACGAGCAGTTGTCGGCCATCATCGACGGCAACGGCCGCGCGCGCGTGCTGCACGTGAATGCCCACGGCCTAAATCTGGCCACGGAACGACCGTGGATGCGCGACCTCCTGAACGAGGCCGAGATTGTGTTCTGCGATGGCGCCGGGGTGATGCTGGGCGCTCGCCTGTTGGGCTACCATATCCCCCAGCGCATCACCTATGCCGACTGGATGTGGCAGTTGGCCGCCTTTTGCGCCGGGCGCGGCTACAGCCTTTACTTCCTGGGCGCGAAACCAGGCGTGGCGGCAGCGGCGGCCGAGCAGTTGAAGGCGCGCTACCCCGCTCTGGAGATCCTCGGCGTTCAGCACGGTTACTTCAACTCCGCGACCGACCACGAAGAAAACCGGCGCGTAATCGCCCATATCAATGAGTCCCGTCCCCATATCCTGTTGGTCGGGATGGGTATGCCACGCCAAGAGCAGTGGCTGCGCGACAATTGGGATCGCCTCCAAGTCAACGTCGCTCTGACGGGGGGAGCCGTGTTCGATTATATGTCGGGTGAGCTGCGGCGCGCCCCGCGGTGGATGACCGACCACGGGCTGGAGTGGCTGGGCCGGTTGCTCATTGAACCCGGCCGCCTGTGGAAGCGCTACCTACTCGGCAACCCTGTCTTTCTCGCCCGCGTGCTGGCCTCGCGACGGCACCACGACGGTCGATGATTACGACAGGCGGCCGATCGTTCGCCTCCAGCTTTGCTAATCATGAGAATACCGCCGAAGTTGCCACCCTACTAGCTTGGCCCTCTCTGTGTGGCTGGTTATAATTGATCGGATTGCACCCATTTTCACAACCTTCTAGCCCGGACATCACAGATACCGACGAACCTGGCGCTAGGTAGCGATACCCGGTGTGCATTCGATTGGCGAAATGGCATCCACGCAGCCTGTGCTGCGGGACGTTGGCACGTGATGATTGTTGCAAGAGTGCGAGGGAAAGGGTCGACATGCTGAGGCGGTTTGGAGTTAACTACGCTATTTTCTCGATCGGATTGGATATATTCCTTACCCTGTTGGCCCTATTTCTAGCCACACGACTCGTTTCTCAGGTCCCGGCACCCCTGACCAATCTACGCGGGCGGGCGTTTGTCTCTCCCTATATCTACCTGGCCGTGCCGTTGCTCTGGGGCGTGGCCTTCCTTATCTTGTCCGTCTACGATCCCAAGCGCATTTATCGCAGCATCGATGAACTCCAGCTTGTTACCGTCGCCACCATCGCGTCGGCGCTGGTGTTTGCTGGCTTGCTCTATCTGGCTCAACGCGACTTCTCGCGCTGGGTTTTCATCCTTTTCGTCACCCTTGACCTAAGCTTCCTTCTCGGCTGGCGCATTCTGGCCCGCATCCTGTTTCGTGTGCGGCGTTTACCCGCGGCCGAGCGACGCGTCCTTATCGTCGGCGCGGGAGAGGTCGGCCAGCGCGTCGGCCAGATGATCCAGGAATATCGCTCGATGGGCCTATCGCTTTCGGGGTATCTGCATGAAGCGCCGCCGGTCACCGAGCATGACAGCCAGCTAGTCATTCATGTGCTTGGCCCGGTTGAGGACGTTCGCGAGGTCGTCCAGGCTGGCCACATCAATGACGTGGTCATTGCCCTGCCCCAACGCGAATACTCGCAAATCAACGAGTTGGTGCTGGCGCTTCACGATCTGCCGGTCAACGTTCGCGTCGTGCCCGACTACTTTAGCCTGGCGCTCTACCGCGCCTCGGTCGAAGACTTCGGAGGACTGCCCATGATCAATCTGCGTGACCCGGCGCTCAATGACGTGCAGCGCCTGGTCAAGCGCATGTTCGATCTGGCCCTGTCGAGCTTCTTGCTGATGGTGGCGATGATCCCGATGGGGATTATCACGCTCCTGATCAAGCTTGACTCAGAGGGGCCGATTATCTTTCGGCAGCAGCGCGTCGGCGAAAACGGCCGCCTGTTCTCCATGTACAAGTTCCGGTCGATGATCGTCGGCGCGGAGAAGATGCAAGAGGAGTTGACCGAAGTGCGAGACGACGGGACGGTGCTGTTCAAGAAAGCCGACGACCCGCGAGTGACGCGCGTCGGCCGCTTCCTGCGCCACACCAGCCTCGACGAACTGCCACAACTCTTCAACGTCTGGAAAGGAGACATGAGCCTGGTGGGGCCGCGACCGGAATTGCCCTGGCTGGTGGGCCAGTATGAGCCTTGGCAGCACAAGCGTCTGGCCGTGCCGCAGGGGATGACCGGCTGGTGGCAGATCAATGGCCGCGCCGACAAGCCGCTGCATCTCCATACCGAGGATGATCTGTACTACGTCCAGAACTACTCGCTCTGGATGGATATTTACATCCTGCTGAAGACACCCTGGGTCGTAGTCCGCGGCAAGGGCGCTTACTAGGCCGCGTTCCGGCCCAAGGAAAGGGCGCGTGACGACTTTGGCGGAGCGGGCGCGGGTCGGCCGCGCAACCGGGCGGGGCGCGCGGAGGCTGCTGGCGCTGGAAGGCGGCGTCCTGCTTTTGGCGGCCCCGGTTCTTTTGTTCCCAGAGGTCCGACCGGCGGCGACAGCCGGCGCGCTGGCCGCGCTAGCCGTCGTCTGGGCGCTCTCGCTGCTATCGGCGCGCACGCGTCTGCCGGCCACACCATTCAACCTCACCCTCCTGTTTTTGGCGCTGGCCTTCATAATCGGTATCGCCGTCACCGCCGACCCGGCGACGACGCTGGAGAAGGCCACCGGTCTTATCCTTGGACTGGCAGTCTGGCGCTTCCTGGTGGTCGCCTGCGTGTCGCGCCGGCACGCGGTTTGGGCCACTGGCGGGCTGCTGCTGGTAGCCCTGGGTTTTACCCTGGTCGGAATCCTGGGCTTGCAGGAGTTGCCCAAGATACCGGCCCTGGCGGCTGTGAATCCGTTCCAGCGGATCGCCCTGCCGATTGCCATCCACCCGAACCAACTGGCCGGCCTGATTTGCCTCTATTTGCCGCTGGTCGTCGCGCTCCTCGTCGCGCCGGCTGGCCCTTTCGCCGCCCCGCCCTGGCGCGCGGCGCTGGCCGCCCTGGGAGCGTTCGCCGTCTTTGTCCTCATCCTGTCCCAATCGCGCGGCGGTTGGCTGGCCGCTGCCGCCGGCCTGTTCGTCTTGCTGGCGCTGTGGGCCGGCGCCCTGCCGCCCTCGCGCGCGCGGCGGGGGTTGTGGTGGCTTATGGCCGCCGCCGCAATTGCCGGAGTCGTCGCCATTTTGTGGATTGGCCCGGCTGCCCTGCGTGACTTGTGGTTAAACCCGCCCCCCCAGACGGCGATCGGTACGCTAACGACGCTTAACTATCGCAAGGAGTTGTGGCCGTGGGCCATCACCGCAGTGGGCGACTTCCCCTTCACCGGCGTCGGCCTGGGCGCGTTTCGCCAGGTCGCGTTTCGCCTCTATCCCTTACCGATGGCCGGCGGCCAGGACATCGCCCACGCCCACAACATCTTTCTCCAGACGGCGCTGGACGTGGGCGTGCCGGGGCTGATCGCCTACGTCGCCCTGCTACTGGTTGCCGCCGCGGCCGGCTGGCGCGCCGCGCGCGACGTTGATTTCCGCGCCATTAGCCTTGGCCTGCTGGCCGGGCTGGCGGCGCTACACGTTTTCGGGTTGGCCGACGCTCTGGCCCTGGGTTCCAAGCCGGGAGTCGTCTTTTGGTTCGCAATCGGTTTGCTGGCGGTCCTGAACAAGGAGAACGTGATCCATGAATCGTAGCGCGTACCTACTTTTCACCGTGCTGGCCCTTCTGGCGCTGGCCCTTGCCGGCTGTAATAGCGACGAAGAGGAGGCGGGCTCGACCCCGCTCGAAACGGCGACGGCCGTAACGGTTCCGACCGATGCGCCTGCCGGTGTCGCGAGCGAGCCGCCCACGGCCGCGCCCACCATTGCCATCGAGCCCACAACGCCGCCTGTGACCGGCGCAACCGCGCCCGCCAAGGCCAGCGCGCCGGCCCCCGCGGCAACTGCGCCCGAAAGTACGGCCGCGGCCCAGGAACAAGGACAGGTACAGGACGCGGCGGCGGCTACTGCTGCCGCCGGCGCGGGCCCGTCCGGCGGCGCGATGGCTCCCTGGCAGGACATCATGGGCGTCGCGGTCATGAATCAGGCAATCTGCGGAACCCTGCAAGGGCTGGCACAAACGGGCCAGCAGGGCGGCCTGGGTGCGCTGGCGGTGGGCGCGGGGCTGATGGGCGCGGGGGGTGTGCTGGGCACGACTCAGCAGCAACTCGCCGGCCTAAGCAGCACGCCGGGACTAGGCCAACTGATGGGCAGCCTTCAGGCTGACCAGACAGCTATGAGCGGCCTTATCAGCCAGTGGTCTGGGGGACAGATGGACGCGACCGCGGCCGGGTCGGCGTTGCAGGGCATCTGCGGCGGGGCTGACGCGACGATGGCCCAGGCGCAGCAGAGCGCTCAGGGCGCGGGACTTAGCCAATCCCAGATCGGCGCGATCGTCGAGCAGGCCAGGCGCAACGCCGGCAGCTCGTTGGGCGGGCTGTTGCCCTAGAGCGCGGGCTCAACAGGGCCGAGCCCCCAGCGGGCGGCGACAGTCGTCGCCTCACCGGGCCGCTCCAGACCCATCTGGCGGCGCATCTGCAAGAGTCGCCGCACCTCGTGCGGCGGCAGCGGGCTATTTGCGCCCAGTTGCGCCAGCGTGTAGTGGATGCGGGCGTTCTGCTCCACAGTTTCCAGGACCATAAAGGCCCGCGTCAGCGTGTCGCCAACGGTCAGGGTGCCGTGGCGTTGCAAGATGATGGCGTCATGGACGGCAATGAGATCGCGAATGGCCGTAGCCCCTTCTTCGCTGGACGATAGAGCATAGTCCGCCATCGGGATCAGACCGAGCAGGACGATGACCTCCGGCAGAAGCGGCGTATCCATCGGCACGCCGGCAATGGACAGAGCCACGGTGATGGGCGGGTGGGCGTGGACGACCGCGCCTACGTCGGGCCGCCGGCGATAGGCCTCAAGGTGCATCGGCAACTCGCTCGTCGGTTTCAACCCGCGCGCCGCCTCGCCGGCCGCCACAACGCGGCCGGACATGTTGACAACCAGCAATTGCTCCGGCTCCAGCAATCCCTTGTGCAGCCCCGACGGTGTGATCAGCACCCGCCCGCCGTCGAGCCGCACAGATAGGTTGCCTTCAAAGCCGCACAGCAGGCCGCGGGCGTACATCAACTGGCCGACCCGCACGATCTCCTGTCGCATCTGCCATTCGCGCGCATCGCGCTGGCCGTTGTCGCTCGCCATATCACGCTCCCCTTTCGAAACGCGCCACCTCCGCCAGCAGGCGGTCGGGGCGGCCGTCGAACTCCGCGCGGCTCCGCTCGCCGCGGCTCAGCGCCAGCAAAAGATCATTGTAGGCCGAGTTGACGGGCGTCGCCACGCCGCAGTCGCGGCCCGCCGCGGCAATTGCTCCGTTGTGGTACACGACCTC
>CAZSOD010000025.1:0-30358 GCA_964608255.1 uncultured Ardenticatenaceae bacterium | reverse complement strand
CTGCGGGGATGACGGCGATGGTCCGGCCATGCGCCGCGGCCGCGGCGGCGACGGCGCTGGCGTTTCGCAGACAGCCGGTCAGGACGACCGCCGCGCGCGCTGCCGCGCTGAGCGCCGAGCCGTTGGGCGAGGGCAACACGAGACAAGCGCCGGCCTCCACGGCCAGCAGGGCCGATACCGAGAAAGGCAGACTGGCGCTGGCCCGGCCAACCAGCACGCCGCCCACCCGCCGGGCGAACTCGGCCGCGTCCTCACCGGCAAACGGGTAGACAATTGCGCCGCGCGCCACGGCCACATCGACGCAGGACGAGAACGAGAGCACGTCCACGATGATGACGACATCGCTTATCGCGTCGAGCGCCGCCAGGCCGGCCGGGCCCCACTCGCAGCGGACGTCGTAGGCGCTCTGATCCCAGAAGGCGGAGCCGGGGGCGGACATAAGTGAGGCATTGTACCACAGGCTGTTTGTCCGGCGGCGTGGTTTCGGATACAAACTGCTCGAAGCCTGTCATGCCCGCGCCGCGCACGCGGCCGGGCAGCACTTGTTCCCAATCCCCTCGTGAGGAGGCAAGACATGATTTCGCGCGATACGTTTAACGTAGAAGAGTGGGCCCAGATCGTCTCCGCTCCGGCCGCCATTGGAGCCCTGGTCGTCACCGCCGACCCATCCGGCCCAATTGGCCTGATCGGCGAATTCCGGGCGATGATGGACAGCATGAAGAGCTACATCGAGGCGCATGCCGGCGACAGCGCGCTAATGGCGGCGCTAAGAGATTACGTGAGCAGCCAGCCCACGGAAGAGGAGCAGGCGCGGCTGAAAGAGTGGGCCGAGCAACAGCAGGAGCAGATGAAGGCCAACCGGCCCAAGTCGCCGGAGGAGTTGCAGCAGCACATTCGCGACGTGGTCGGCGCTGCCCTGGGGACGTTGCAAGGCAAGGGGGCGACGGCCGAAGATATGACTTCGTTCCGGAGCCTGATGGTCAGCGTGGCTGAAGCGACGGCCAACGCGAGCAAGGAAGGTGGTTTCCTGGGCATCGGCGGCACGCTCGTGTCGGACAAGGAACAGTCGATCCTGGCCCAGATTCGCCAGGAATTGGCCGGCTAACGCCGGCGGCTGAACCCGCGAGGCGCAGGCGCGGCCTTCCATGCAGCTTAGGAGCCGCGCCTTTGACTGTGACCCGGCGCGCTCATGAACGGCTCGTATCGCTCCTATGACCGGCGCCTGCGCCTTCTGCTGCTGCCCTACGGCGCGGGCATTGCCGTCCTGTTCGTTGCGCCGGCCCTCCTGTCGTTCGCGCTGGCCTTCTTCCGCTACGATGGCCTCAGCCCGCCGCGCTTTGCCGGAACGCTGAACTTTGCCTTGGCGGCCACCGATGAGCTATTCGCCCTTAGCGTCGCCAACTCCCTGGCCCTCGTTCTTCTGCCCGTGCCCGTCCGCGTGTTGGGGGCGTTCCTGCTGGCGTGGCTGGCGCGACGCGGCCGCCTGAGCGGGCTGTTGCGGGCGGCCGTCTTTTTGCCGGCGGCCGTGCCCGCTTCGGCGCTGGCGCTGGCTTGGTTGTGGATTCTCAACCCGCTCTACGGCCCGCTCAACGGGGCGATCGCCGCGCTGGGTGGGGGGCAGCCCGGCTGGCTGGCCGAAACGGAATGGGCGCGGCCGGGGATTATCCTGAGCCTGCTCTGGCTGGTCGGCGAAGGGTTTCTCGTGGCCCTGGCGGCCCTCTACGACGTGCCGCCCGAACTGGAGGACGCCGCGGCAGTTGACGGCGCGGGCGCGCGGGGCGTATTGCGCCACGTCCTGCTGCCGCTTCTCGCCCCGGTGCTGCTGCTTCTGGCCGCGCGCGACGCCGTGCTGCTGCTGCAAGAGTCATTCACCGCCACGCGGCTGCTCACGCAGGGCGGGCCGTACTACGCCACCTACACGCTGCCGCAATTCGTCTACGAGGCGGCCTTCGACCGCCTGGACTTCGGCGTCGCTTCGGCCGCGCTATGGGCGCTCTATCTGCTGACCGGACTTATCCTTGTCCTCGTCTACGTCGTTGCCCGCCAGTGGAACGTGGGCACGGCCGAAGAGGACTTCCTGCTTTGACAGAGGATGGACTTGCACGAGCGCTGCTCCCAGGGCGGCGCGCCGCCCGACCCATGCGCCGCCGCGAACGACGCCTGACGCTGACCTTCCTCCGTCTGGCCGTGGCCGCCCTCTTCCTGCTGCCGTTGCTCTGGGCGGCCGCGGCGGCGCTGCGGCCCGCGGGGCTGCCGCTGACCGAGCCGCTGCTGGCCGCGCGGCCAACGCTGTCCGCTTTCGGCCGTCTCTTCGCCATCTTGCCGGTCTGGCGCTTCACGGCCAACTCGCTGCTCGTGGTTCTCTTGGCCGTGCCGCTGACGCTACTGACCGCCTCGTGGGCGGGCTTCGCCATCGCGCGGCTGCCGCGCCGGGCGCAGCGGCGCTGGGTGGTCGTCTCCCTGCTCGTTCTGATGGTCCCCGGGGTCGCCCTCTGGCCGGCGCGCTTCCTGCTCTACAGCCGCCTGGGACTGATCGACACGCCCGCCGCCCTGGTCGCGCCCGCGCTGATGGGCAGCAGCCCCTTCTACGTGCTGATGTTCTACCGCGCTTTCCGCCGCATCCCGGCGGCGATATACGATGCCGCCCGGCTGGACGGAGCGGGCGTGCTGGCGACGTGGGGCCGCGTGGCCTTGCCCATCAGCCGGCCAACCATCGTCGCCGTCGCCCTGCTGGCCTTCTTCGCCTACTGGGGCGATTTTCTCTCGCCGCTGCTCTACCTGCGCGACAGCAACCGTTACACGCTGCCGGTGGGCCTGCAACTGCTGGAGCAGCTTGGCCGATCCGACTATCCCCTGCTGATGGCCGGGGCGCTGTGGGCCATGGCCGTCCCCGTCGCCCTACTCGTTGCCGTCTTGTTGGGGCGGGCGCTGGCCGGGCGGAGGAAGAGGAGCGACTTCAACGCGGACTGACGCGGTAAGCCCTCTCGTATTGGCTTTCGTGTGAAATCCTCCCCATTTCCCCATTGGGGCCAACCGCTGTTGAGTTCACTTCGCTTCGCGTACAATCTATCCATGCGCCGTCTAATAACGCTCCTCGCGCTGCCCAGCCTGATCTTTCTGCTCGCCGCCTGCCGGCCGGAAGCCGCGCCGGTCAGCTTCATGGTCTTCGGGGACGCGGCCGAATTTGCCGCCTATCAAGCGCTCGTCGAAGCGTTCGAAGCCGGTCAGTCCGACGTCGACGTGACCTTGGCCCACATTCCGTCGCCGGGCGACTACCGGGCGCGGTTGGCGGCCGACTTCGCCGCCGGCACGCCGCCCGATGTCGCTCTCATCAACTACCGGCGCATGGCCGCCTTCGCCGCCGCCAACCAGCTACAGCCGCTTGGCCCGTACTTGCAGCGCAGCGGCGTCATAAAGGCAACTGACTTTTACCCGATCACCCTGGAGGCGTTCACCTGGGCCGGCGAGTTGATGTGCATCCCGCAGAACATCTCCAGTCTTGTTGTCTATTACAACCGCGATCTGTTCCGGGCGGCGGGGGTGGCCGAACCGGCCGATGATTGGACGTGGGACGATTTCCTGTCCACGGCCAAAGCCCTGACGCGCGACACCGACGGCGACGGCGCGGCCGACCAGCACGGGCTGGGCGTGGAGGCGTCGCTATTCCGGGTCGCTCCGTTTGTCTGGCAGAACGGCGGCCGTCTCGTTGACGACCCCGATTACCCGGCACAACTCGGCCTGACCCGCTTCCCCTCGCAGGAGGCGCTCAACTGGTTCGTTGCCCTCCAAACCATCCACCACGTCACGCCGGATCGACTGGCCGAAGCCTCGCTCGACAGTGAGAGCCGCTTCATTCAGGGGACAACGGCCATGTACCTGAACAGCCGCCGGGGCACGCCCACCTACCGCGAAGCGGCGGCGTTTGAATGGGACATCGCTCCCTTGCCGCGGGGCAAGGAATCGGCCGGGGTTCTCCACAGCGACGCTTACTGTCTGTCGGCGGCGGCCGCCGACAAGGACGCGGCCTGGCGTTTCATCGAGTTTGCCAACTCGCCTGCGGGCCAGGCCATCGTTGCCCGCAGCGGCCGCACTGTCCCGTCGCTCATCGCCGTGGCTGAGTCCGGCAACTTCCTGGATCCCGCGCAACGCCCCGCTCGCAGCCGCGTCTTCCTCGACACGATCCCCGACCTGCGGCTCGTGCCCATTCTCAGCACGTGGGACGAGATCGAAAGCACGGCCAGCGAGGAGATCGAACGCGCCTTCTTCGGCGATATCACGCCCGAGGAAGCGGCGCGACTGGCCCGCGACCGCACCGAGGAGTACTTCCAACTGGCTGTCCGCCCCTAAGAGGAATCCACGCATACCGTGGTCTGCCTTCATCATGTCGTCGCGACACGCGTTTGAGCAGGCGCTGGCCCGCCTGGCCGAGGTGCGGGCCGACCCCCGGGCCGAGGGCGCGGCCGATGAACTGCGCCGGGCCCTGGCCAGCCGCTCTAATCTGATCGTCGCCCGCGCCGCGGAGATCGTCACCGAATGGGAACTGCCCGGCTATGACGCCGACATGACCCGGGCCTTCGACTGGTTCATGGCCGATGCCGTGCGCCGTGATCCGACCTGCGCGGCCAAAGTCGCTCTGGCCGAAGCGCTGGTGGCCGCCGACTACGACGACGCCGAGTTGTTTGCCCGCGGGCTGGCGCACGTCCAACCCGAGCCGGTCTGGGGCGGCCGCGAAGATACGGCCGCTCCACTCCGGGCCACCTGCGCGCTGGGGCTGGCGCGGGCCAACCCGCCCGATACCCTTCTGCGGCTGGCGACGCTGCTGGCCGACCCGGAAACGGATGCTCGCGCCGGCGCGGCGCGAGCAATTGCCCGCGCCCGGCAGGCCGGCGCAGCCCCACTGCTCTGGTACAAGACGCTGGCGGGCGACGCCGAGGTGGCTCCGCTTTATGAGTGCTTCGTCGGGTTGCTGGCGCTTGAACCGGAGGCCGCGCTGGCCCACGTCGGCCGCTTCCTCGAATCAACCAACGTCTCCCTGGCCGAGTCCGCCGCGGCCGCTCTGGGTGAATCGCAACTCGCCGCCGCCGGCCCGCTCCTGCGCCATGCCTGGGCGACGACGGGCGAACCGGCGCTGCGCCCGGCGCTGCTGCGCGCCCTGGCAGCCCTGCGCGACGATGAGTCGTTCGCCTTTCTCCTCGAACGATTAGCCGACGGCTCCGCGGCCGAGGCGCGCGAGGCGCTGGCGGCTCTGGCCGCCTACCGCGACGACCTACGCCGCTGGCGCAAGGTCGAACGCGCCGCCCAACGCCGGGGCATGGGGTGAGGCCGCGGAAATCCGCACCGCGCCGAATTACTCGCTCACCTGCACATTTAGCTCGAACGTGGCGACGGGCTGGACGGCCGTTTCCTGAGGGCGGGCGTTGACCAGCCGTAGCGTCACCGCGCCGGCGGCGGCGGCGGTGAAGGTGAACGTGACCTTGCCGCCCGCGCCCGGCAGCGGCTCACCCTCGATTTCATAGGCCGGCTCGTCGGTCGGGCGTAGCACAGCTTCATCGTTGGTCACCACGCTCCACACGTAGCCCGTGCTGCGATTCTCCGGCAGCGTGATCTGCAAAGCGTCGCCCGGCGCCATCGTCACGCTCTGACCATTGTCGTTCTCGTCGGCGATGTAGACGTTGTCCGGCGCGGCTTCCTGACCAGCGCAGGCAACAGCCAGGGCGCAGGCGGCGATCAGCCCGACCAGCAGGGGCAACAGACGTTGCGGCAAGCGAACTATCATGGCATCGGCTCCTGTGAATAGGGGTCTTAATGGCCGGCGACCGGCGCGCCCGCTAGGGCGGCGCGCAGAGCTTGCGCCGGGTGCAAGGCGTTTCGCCCCGCGCCGTGGGCGATCTGCTGCCGGCAACTGGTCCCGGCGGCGACAATGATCGTGTCGCCGGCCGCGGCGCGCACCGCCGGGAACAAGCGGCGCTCGCCCATCTGCATTGAAATCGTGTAGTGTTCCGCCTCATAGCCGAACGACCCGGCCATTCCGCAGCAGCCGGAGTCAACTTCTTCGACCGTGTAGCCGGCCAGCGCCAGCACGCGCCGCGCCGGCCCGGTGCCGACCAGGGCTTTCTGGTGGCAATGGCCGTGGAGCAGGGCGCGGCCGTGGCCGGCAAAGCGCACGGCCAGTTGTCCGCGCGCCGCCAGCCCATCGACATACTCCTCAAACGTCAGCGCTGCCGCGGCCAGCGCCTCCACGCGTCCGTCGCCGGGCAGCAGATAGAGGTACTCGTCGCGCAGCGTTAACAGGCTGCTGGGCTCCAGCCCCACCACCGGCAGGCCGGCCTCAACCAGCGGCGTGAGCGCGGCAACGGTGCGCCCGGCCGCCCGCCGCGCGCCCCGCAACAGCCCTTTGGAGATGAAGGTACGGCCGTCATCAGCGGCTACGGGTTGCGCGACCAGCCCTGCGGCCCAAAAGAACTCGACGGCCGCCCGGGCGACTTCAGGGTGATTGTAGTTGGTGAACGGGTCGATCAGCAAAGCCAGATCGGGCGGCGCGTCATGGCGGGCATGCCGCCGCTGCCACGTCATAAACGGCTCGCGCGCCAGCGGCGGCAGTGAACGCTCCGCCGCCAGGCCCAGCACGCGGCGCGCCGCCGACGCGCCAAGCATGGCATTGGCCAGAGGGGCCAGCCGGCCGCTGCCCCACCGGTAGAGCGCGCCGCTATGAGCAAAGAGCCGGGCCCGCAGCGGCGCGCGGTGGACTTCGTAGTAGCGGGCCAGGAACTCGGTCTTCAGCCGCGCCATATCCACGGCTGAGGGGCACTCGGCCTTGCACGCCTTGCAGCCGATGCATAGGTCCATGACCTGGTACATGCGGGGGCTGGTCAGTTCAGCGGCCGGCAGAACGCCGGCCATCGCCGCGCGCAGGGCATTTGCCCGGCCGCGCGTGCTATGTTCTTCCTCGCGCGTCACCATGAAGCTGGGACACATCGTCCCGCCGGCGCGCTGCCGGCACACGCCCGCGCCGTTGCACATCTCGATGGCTCGAACAAGCCCACTCGTGCGGGGTAGTTGGCTGTCGCCTGTAATGGCTACACGAATTGGAAGGATCGTGTCGCGTTCATAGTCGCCGAAGTCCAGGCGCGCGCCGTCCGGCGCTTCCGCCTCGCGGCGCAGATGGGCCAGCATCGGCCCCGGCTCGACGATGATGCCGGGATTAAACCGGTTGGCCGGGTCAAACGCGCGTTTTACCTGCCCGTAAAGCGCGGTGAGTTCAGGCCCGAAAAACGCCTCGTTCAGCCAGCTGCGCGAGCGGCCGTCGCCGTGCTCGCTGGAGATGGCCCCGCCGTAGCCACGGGCCAGTTCGGCCGAGTAGCGGGCGATGGCCTCCATCTGCGCCAGTTGCGCGGCGCTGCGGGTGTTGACCAGCGGCCGGACGTGCAGGCAGCCGGCGCTGGCGTGGGCATAGTAGGAAATGGGCGTGTCCAGCCCGGCGCAGAACGACTCCAGCCGGCGGATGTACTCTGGCAGGTCAGCCACCGGCATGGCCGCGTCTTCGATAAACGGCACCGGCTTCATGTCGCCGCGCAGGGAACTAAGCAACCCCAGGCCGGCCTTCCGCACCGACCACACCGCGGTTTGATGTTCCGTAGTCAGCGCCGGCGTGAACTCGGTCAGGCCAGCGCGTCCCGGCGGCAACCGTTGCCGCAGCCGCTCCAGACCCCCGGCGACGGCCGCCTCGCTCTCGCCGCTGTACTCGACCACGAGCAGGCAGTGTGGCTGCCCCCTGACGACGGATGCCAGTTGTCGCGCGTATTGCGGCACGCCCAGGCACAACGCCAGGCTCAGTGTGTCCAGCAGCTCGACGGCCGTTGGCTCGGTTTCCAGGATGGTGGGCACGGCCGCGAGCGCGGCATCGAGATCGTCGAACGCCAGCAGGGCCAGGCCAGTTCTGGTGGGCAAGGGCACCAGGTTGACGGCGATCTCGGTCATCACAGCCAACGTGCCCTCTGAGCCGCAAATCAACGCCGCCAGGTCGAGCGGGCCATCCGTCAGCAGTCGCTCCAGGTTGTAGCCGCCGCAGTGACGCCAGTGGCGCGGCGTGCCCTCGCGGATGATTCGCCGGTGGCCTTCGTCTGCGATCAGCGCGCTGATCGCGGTAGTGATGCGCGCCGCCTCGGGCGAACCGCCGTTTTGTCCCGCGCCGAAGTGGGCGACCGAGCCGTCGGCCAGCACGGCTCGCACGCCGGCAACGTGATCGGCGGTCATGCCGTAGACGATCGAGTGACTGCCGGTCGCGTTGTTGGCGACCGCGCCCCCGATGGTCGAACGGCTGCTGCTGGCCGGATCGGGGCCGAACTGCAAGCCAAAAGGGCGAGCCGCAGCGTTCAAATCATCAACGACGACGCCCGGCTGGACCGTCGCCCGGCGAGCCTCCGGGTCGATGGTCAGAACGGCATCGAGATGGCGGGTAAAGTCGACGATGAGGGCCTCGTTGACCGCCTGGCCGGCGAGGCTCGTGCCGGCGGCGCGAGCCAGAACGGGAATGTCGTAGCGCGCGGCCAGAGCCACGGCGGCCGTCACGTCGTCAACGGTCCGCGGGATGAGTACGGCATGGGGCAACAACTGGTAAAGGCTGGCGTCGGTGCTGTAGAGAACGCGCGTGTAAGCGTCGGTGCGCAACTCCCCGGCCACCTCGCGCCGGCAGACAACGACAAATTCAGCCAGTTTCTCGTCGGCAACCTTCCTATCTCTTGGCATGGCGCACCGGCTCGCCGCGCACGGTCTTCCCTGGTACTGCGGCATGGTTATTATCAGGTTTGTATTCATTATTGACAAAAAGGGAAGCGTCGTTATACTAATAAGTGGCTCCCCCCCCAGAGGTGGTCAGTAGGACGCCCGTCTTACTGCCACCTCATTTTTATTTCTCTCCCAGACGTGAAGGCGTTCGCCGCGAAGCGCTGCCGCCCGGGTCGGGCGGCTCGGGATCGATCGCCGGCATTGGCTATGCGTGCGGCGAAAATCGGGCATACTTCGTCCTGAGATATGGAACCGAATGTCGCGCCTGCCCCGCAACTAATTCAATCCGGCCCTGAGTATTACGAAACCGGGCTGGCCTTTCGCTATCTCCTCCCCGACGGGCCGGGCCCTTATGCGACGGCCGTTCTGCTCCACGGCCGTCTCGGCGACGAGGACGTGATGTGGGTCTTCCGGCGCGTGGTGTCGCGGCCGTGGTTGATCGTCGCCCCGCGCGCTATCTTGAGCGAGCAGCCGGGCCGCTACTCCTGGCATCACCAACCACAGGGGGAGTGGCCGGCGCTGGAAGCTTTTGACCCGGCGGTGGCCGCTCTAACGCGCTTTCTCGACGCGCTGCCCAGACTCTACAATGCCGACCCGGATCGCCTCCACCTTATCGGCTTCAGTCAGGGGGCGGCCCTCTCGTTCGCCACCGTCCTGCGCCATCCCCCAGCGGCCCGCAGCGTGGCCGCCATGGTCGGCTTCGTGCCGCGCGTCGCGCCCGAGGCCGTAGCCGGGCGTCTGCCGGACTTCCCGGTCTACATGGCCGCCGGCGTCGAGGACCCCGTGGTTCCGGTGTCGGAAGCCCGGCAATCGGCCGACGTCTTGCGGGCCGCCGGGGCCGATCTCGACTACCGCGAGTACCCCACTGAGCACAAGATGACCTCGGCGGCGATCGACGACCTGCGCGACTGGCTCCAGGCGCGAAGACCATGAACGACTGGCCGGCCCGGCTGCAGCGTCGTCTGCTGGGCGGCGCTGACGCCCGCATCTCGCTTCGCCTGCGGCTGCCGCTCCTGTGGCTGGCCGGCCTGCTGGCCGCTGCGCTTGTCCTGCCCAATCGTCTCTGGACGACCCTCCTGGTCGGGCTGGCGGGGCTTCTCGTGGTGGCCTTCGCCTGGGCGCGCAACCTCGCTATTGGCCTCTCGGCCGAGCGCCGGCTGCGCTTCGGCTGGGTTTCTGTCGGCGACCGTCTCGAAGAAGAGTTCACGCTCGTTAATCGTTCCGGCCTGCCCGCGCTCTGGGTCGAGATTCAGGACTCGTCCAACGTTCCCGGCTACCAGATTGGCGCGGTGCGCGCCGTCGGCGGTGGAGATAGCGCGCGCTGGCGACAGGGCTCGGTCTGCACGCGCCGCGGCCAGTACCACCTCGGCCCGTGGGCCATCGTCAGCGGCGATCCGTTCGGCGTGTTTCTCGTCACCCGTCGCTACGCCGTCCAGGAAGAGATCATCATTCACCCCCCAATCACCAGGTCGCTCCCCGTACCGCTGCCCCCGGGAACGAGCGAGGGTCGCACCCGCACCCGCGAGCGCGCGTTGCAGGCTACCACCAATGCCGCCACGGTGCGCGAATACCAGACGCATGACCCCTATCGCTGGATCCACTGGCCCACGACCGCGCGCCGCGATCACCTCTACGTGCGCCAGTTCGAGCGCGACGCTGCCGGCGACATCTGGCTGCTCATCGATGCCCAGGCGGCCGTTCAGCTCGGCGCAGGCGGGGATAGCACCGAGGAACAAGCCGTGCTGCTGGCGGCGTCGCTGACCGCGCGCGCTCTGGATGAGACGCGCGGCGTCGGCCTGGCCGCTTACGGCCGCAGCCCCTATGTCGTGACGCCGGCGCGCGGTGAAGGACAGCAATGGCGCATCCTGCGCGCGTTGGCCCTCCTCCATACCGACGGCGAGGTCGATTTGAGCCGCTCACTACGCGAATTTAGCGAAACCGCCCGGCGCGGCTCGGCCACGCTCATTATCACCCCGACCGACAGCGCCGGCTGGCTGCCGGAACTGGCGCAACTTTCGCGCCGCGGCATCGAAAGCCACGTCCTCCTGCTCGACCGCCTCAGCTTTGGCGGCGCGGGCAGCAGCGAGGCGCTTTGCCGGGCCATCACCCTGCTGGGCTACCGCTGCCAGATCGTGCGCCGGGGTGAGGTCGGGCAACCGCTGGTTGAAGCGGCGCGGCGCGGCTTCTGGGAGTTCAAAGTGACCGGCACGGGCAAAGCGATCGCGGTTCGCCGTCCATTCGAACGGTGACATATGGCTTATTCGCTGCTGGGCCGCGTTTACAACAGGTTGCGCCCGCGCTATGGCTGGCTGCCCTTCATCCTGCTTCTGGCCGCGCTCGGTTGCCTCGTGCTGGCGGTCCTGGAAGTGGAGTGGGCGCCGGGAGACGGCGCGGTTGGCTGGACTGTGCCGGGCGGCTTCCTGCTGGCGGCGCTGCTGGCCCACGGCCGCTCGCGAGCAGTCGTGGCCTGGAGTGCCCTGTTCGTCGTCGGAGCAGCGCTGGTGTTCGTTCTCGTTGCCCGGCTCGCGCCGCCCTGGCGGGTGTGGGCCGCGGGGCCGCCGTCGCCGCCGGAATACTGGCAGCAGCAGATCGCCCTTTTCGCCGACCGGGCCGCTGGCTGGTACGCTGCCGTGTCCAGCGGCGGCCGTAGCACAGAAACGATTGTCTTTGTCCTCGCCCTGGCCGCCGCGGGCTGGCTGGTGGGCGCCTTTCTGGCCTGGAGCGCCTACCGCGTGGCCCAGCCTTATTGGGGACTGACACTCGCCGGCGTCGCGCTGGCGGCCAACACGTTCTATGGTCAGTCCGGCCTCTACTGGGTCGTTCTCTTCTTCGGGCTAGCCATTACGGCGGCCACCTTTCTCAACTATCTCCATCGTGAAGTCGAGTGGGATCGCGCCGGAGTGGACTATTCGGCCGAAGTCCGGCCCGATCTGCTTATCTACGCCGCCGGGGTCAGCCTGGGACTTATGTCGCTGGCCATGACCCTGCCCGCGATCAACTTCCGGGCCATTGCCGAGGCTTTTCAACGCCAGGAAGTCGTGGTGGGGGCCGAGCAGACGCTGGAGCGAGCCTTTGCCGGCGTCCAGCGACCGCGAACCGATGAGGGCGCAATCTCGGCCGGCGGGTTGCCGCGCGCCTTTCTGCTCAGCGGCGATCCGCAACTGGCCGACACCGTGGTCATGACGGCGACCGTCAGCGCCACGACGGCCGCGCCAACCGGACTATCGGCGTTTCACTGGCGCTCGGTCAGCTACGACGTCTACACCGGGCGCGGCTGGAGCCGTTCCGACGAACGCGAACAGCCGTTCGTGGCCAACCAGCCCATCCCCCTGCCGGATGAGCTGGCAGCCGCCGCGGCCCGCATCGTCCCGCTCACCCAAACGGTCAGCTGGCTGGTTGACCTGCGCGCCACCCGCTACACAGTCGGCCGGCCGCTCGTCTTCAGCCATGACCTGATGGTTCAGTGGCGCGGCGCCGACGATCTGGTGGGCGTGCGCGGCCGCAATAATGCGCCGCACATCTATACCGCCCAATCCCTCTCCCTCCCGCTCGATCCGGCAGCGCTGGCCTCGTCGCGCGTGGAGGATGTGCCGCCGGAAATTCTCGCCCGCTATACCTCGCTGCCGCCCGCTGTGCCGCCGCGCGTCTATGAGCTGGCGCGCCGCGCCGCCGGTCTTGCGGCCGACGACGGCACCTCCCGGCCCGCGCCCCCACCTTACGAACAGGCACGGGCCATCGAGGCGTTTTTGCACCAGTACCCCTACAGTCTGGACGTGCCCCTGCCGCCCGGCGACGCCGACGTAGTCGATTACTTCTTGTTCGATTTGCAGGAGGGATTCTGCGACTATTACGCTTCGGCCATGGTTGTGATGGCCCGCGCCGTAGGACTGCCGGCGCGGCTGGCCGCGGGCTTCCTGCAGCAGCCGGCCGATGCGGCCGGCGTCCAGACGGTGCGCCAGATCAACGCCCATTCGTGGGCCGAAGTGTACTTCGCCGGCTATGGTTGGGTGGAGTTTGAGCCCACCGCGCCGTTCGCTGCGGCGCTGCCCGCCCCATCCGCAACGGGAGAGATCGCGCCTCAGGCAACCTATACGCCGCCGACGCCAGCGGCAATCGGCCTACCCCCACGCGCTCCCCGACGCGAAGTGCCATGGCTGCCGCTGCTCGGGCTAGTCATGCTGGCGCTGGTGGCGTGGCGGCTGTGGGGAGCGCCGGCGCTGGCGCGGCGCGCCGCGCGCCCGGTCTTGGATGACGTCCAGGCTGCCTTTGCCGGGTTGCAGGACAGCGCGGCGGCCGCCGGCTACCCCTATCAGCCCGGCCAGACCCCCGCTGAGTTTGCCGCCAGCTTGCTGGTCGGGCTGGATGCGACCGAATGGGGCGAGAGGACAAACGTTCAGCCCGTGGTCGAGCGTCTCGCGCAGTTGTTCGCCGCCCGCCAGTATGGACGAGCTGCCTCCCCGGCCGCCGGAAGAGAGGCGCGCCAGGCCTGGATTGGCGTTCGCGGGCCGTTGCGCCGGCTGGCCTGGCGGCGGCGCCTCGGCCGAGATTAGCCCGTGCTGCATAGGCAAGCATTCGGCCCAAAACGCGCTAGAATCTCTCTCGTCCGTGGGCATTGCCCGGGCTACGGTCGCCCCCGTTGGCAATGCAGGCGATCAGGCGACCAGCAGCAAGCCGGTGGGCCATGAAACAAGATGACTTTGACATCCCCGAGGTCTTTCGCCGGGCAATGGAAGAAGCCGGCTGGCGCGGCGAGCAGGAAGAAGGCGGCGGCGGCGAACGCCCGCCGCGTCGCCCGTTCCCGCCCCCGGCCCGCTCGCCGCGCATCAACCGCCTGCTGGTGCTAAGCACGCTCATCCTGCTACTTCTCTTTAGCCTGGGCAGCATTGCCTCCTTCTACACCGATTTCCTTTGGTTTAGCCACCTCGGCTTCCGCGACATGTTCGTCAAGCGGTTGACCGTGCGGCTGGTCGTCTTCGCCGTCGCCTTTGTCGTCGCCGTGGCCGTCCTTGCCGGCAACTGGCTCATCGCCCGGCGGCGTGCCCTGGCCGAGAGAACGCCGCTCAATCAGAGCCTCCTCGCCTCGGGCGGCATCCGCACGCTGATCCTAATCGCCGGGCTCGCGCTGGCTTTCCTCTTTGCCTCGGCCGCCGGCAGCCAATGGGAAAAGCTGCTGGTGCTGGCCAACGCCCACAGCTTCGGCGTGGCCGACCCCATCTTCAACCACGATGTCAGCTTCTACATCTTCCGCTTGCCAGTCTACGACTTCTTCCAGGGCTGGTTGCTGGCGCTGCTCTTCCTGGCCTTGGTGGGCCTCGTCCCCATCTACGCCGGAGCTAACCTGCTCGACATGCAGCGGGGAGCCTGGCGGCCGCTCAATTCAGCCGGCCTCCGGCGCCACGTCGCCCTGTTGGGAGGCGCGCTGCTGCTCGTCTGGGCCGCGGGCTATATCCTCGATGTCTATCGTCTGCTCTACTCAGACCGGGGCGTCGCGTTTGGCGCCAGCTACACCGACCTTCGGGCCAGTTTGTGGGCCTTGCGCTTGCAGTTCGTGTTCATGGTTCTGACGGCTCTGGCCGTTCTGTATAACGTTTTTCGCCAGAGCATCCGGCTGCCGCTGCTAACCGGTGCGCTGTGGCTCGCCAGCGTCTTCCTGATCGGCGGGTTGCTGCCGGGCTTCCTGCAACGCTATGTGGTCGAGCCGAACGAACTGACGCTGGAAACACCCTACATCGAGCACAACATCGAATTCACCCGCCGCGCCTTCGACCTGGAGAAGATCGAGTCACAGCCCTTTGGCCCGGTCCGCGATCTGGCTCCGGAAGACCTGCTAGAAAATGAGGACGTGCTGCGCAACATAAGGCTCTGGGATTACCGGCCGCTGCAACAGACCTACCAGCAGCTACAGGGCTTGCGCCCATACTACGCCATCGGCGAGATCGACGTGGATCGCTACGAAATCGATGGCGTGCAGCGCCAGGTCATGCTGGCCGGGCGCGAGCTGGACAAGTCGCGACTGCCCGCCCCGTCCTGGGTCAATCGCAACCTGGAGTTTACCCACGGCTACGGCGTGGTCATGAACCCGGTCAACGAAGTTACCAGCGAAGGACAGCCCAACTTTTTCATCAAGAACCTGCCACCGCAGAGCCGCGTGCCGGAGATCGAGGTGACGCGGCCGGAAATCTACTTCGGCGAGATGACCGACGACACCGTCTACGTTGGCAGCGCGCGCCAGGAGTTCAGCTATCCCAGTGGGGATGAGAATGTCTATACGAATTATGAGGGGACGGGCGGCATCGTCCTTGACTCTTCCCTCAAGCGGCTGGCCTTTGCCATGCGCCAGAGCGACCCCAACGTCCTGCTGAGCAGGGACATTACAAGCACCACCCGCGTCCAGTTCCGGCGGCAGATTCAGGACCGCGTCCGCGAGTTGACGCCCTTCCTGATGCTCGACGCCGACCCTTATCTTGTCGTTAACGACGAAGGACGGCTTTTCTGGCTCCAGGATGCCTACACCGCCAGCAACAATTACCCCTACTCCACGCCGACACGCATCGCCGTGCGGCCGAGCGTCGTCCAGACCACGCCCGGCGGCGTTGCCTTGCCGGAGCCGTCGCGCACGGTGAACTATCTTCGCAACTCCGTCAAGATAGTCATCGATGCCTATAATGGCACAGTCGCCTACTACGTCAGCGACGTCACCGATCCCATCATCCAGAGCTACGCCCAGGCTTTTCCAGGCGTCTTTCAACCGCTCGATGAGATGCCGGCCGATCTCCGGGCCCACATCCGCTATCCCATCGACCTATTCTGGGCCCAGGCGCGACAGTATCTGACCTATCACATGACCGATGTGCGCGTCTTCTACAACAAGGAAGACCTGTGGCAGATTCCTACCGAGATCTTCCAGGACGCGGAGCAGCAAACCGAGCCTTATTACGTCACGCTGCCGATTCCCGGCCAGCGCACGCCGGAGTACTTGCTCATCCTGCCCTTCAGCCCGGCGACGAAGAACAACATGATCGCCTGGATGGCGGTGCGCAACGACCCGGAGGTTTACGGCGAGATTCACGTCTACGAGTTGCCCAAGCAGGAGCTAATCTTCGGCCCGCTCCAGGTGGAGGGGCGGATCGACCAGGAACCGGCCATCTCCCAGCAATTTACGCTCTGGGACCAGCGCGGTTCCAGCGTCATCCGCGGCAACCTGCTCGTCTTGCCGCTCAACCAGAGCTTCCTGTACGTCGAGCCCGTCTACCTGTTATCGGAAACTAGCGCTCTGCCGGAGTTGAAACGAATCGTGACGGCCAGCAACACGGGTGTGGCAATGGATGAGACGTTGAGCGGATCGCTCCAGGCTCTAGGGCGCGGCCAGCCCCTGGGCACGGCAGCCGCGGCTGAAGCGCCGGGCCAGTTGGGCGGCGCGGCAGTCGAGACAGCAACCCCCTCGCCCGCGGCGACGCCTCCTGGCAACCCGCAATCGGTGGAGGAGCTTGTGGCCGCGGCCAATGCCCACCTGGCGGCCGCCGAACAGGCGCAGCGCGCCGGTAATTGGGCGGCCTATGGCGCGGAACTGGCCGCGCTGCGCGACAATCTGAACCAGCTGGCAGCCCTGACTGCCGGGGGCGAGTGACCAAGTGTGTCCTGCAACACAGCGCCGGGCGCAGTACGATGTATGATTGACGGCATAGACAAGTACTGTAATTGCCGGGCCTGCGGCCGGCGCTGGTAGGCCGATGGTCATTGCGATGTTTCTCGCCCACCTGGTGGGCGATTACGTATTACAGTGGGATGCGCTGGCACAGTGGAAGAGCCGCGCCATGAAGGGGGTGGTCGTCCACAGCATCGTCCTCTTCTTCGTTACCGCGCTGTTCGCCCTGGTCATCGATCCGCGCTTCTGGCCCGGGGTGGCGATCATCGGTCTCAGCCATTTTCTCATCGATGCAGCCCAGTTTTACATTCGACCCCCCGGCCCGCCCCTGGTCCGGTTCTTCCTTGACCAAAGCCTGCACCTTTTCTTCATGCTGGTCGCTCTTGTCGGGGGCGGCTACCTTTCCTGGGGAAACCTGCTGCCGGGAATCGTCGCCAGCGCGCGGCAGGCGCCCGTGCTGACGGGCCTGCTCGGCTACGCCTTCATTACGATGCCGGCCTGGGTGCTGCTGAAGTTCGTCGTCTACGGGCTGGTCAAGCGCCAGCCACCCGACTTTCCGGCGGGGCCGAACAAGTTTATCGGAATCACCGAGCGGGTTATTATCACCACGCTGGTGCTGTTCGGGCAGGTGCTGCTGGTGCCGCTGGTGGCGCTGCCACGACTCCTCATGGAGTGGCCGCGCGTCGTCCGCGGGGGCGGCGATACGGTCTACCTCGCGGAGCTTGTCTCGAGCATCATTCTCGCCGTCGCGGTCGGCCTGGGCCTGAGCGCTCTGGCATTCTGAGGCAGCCCGCTTCCCTCGCCCCTCAAAAGGGATTCGTCACAGAGCGGCCATTTCCCGCCAGCGAGCGCTACAGGCGCGACAGCGCCGCTCGCGCCGCTCGCGCAACCGCTTCAGCGGTCACCCCCAGCTTCTCGTACACCACCTGGTACGGCGCAGATGCCCCGAAGCGGTCGATGCCGACCGACAACCCATCCAGGCCAACGAAATGCCCCCACCCCTCGGTGATGCCCGCTTCGACCGACACCCGGGCGCGAATGGAAAGCGGCAGAACGCTGTCGCGGTACTCTTCAGGCTGGGCCTCAAATAGCTCCCAGGACGGCATGGACACCACGCGCGCCGCCACGCCCTCTTGCGCCAGTATTTCCCGCGCCCTGACAGCCAGTTGCACTTCGGAGCCTGTCCCGATGAGAATGACGTCCGGGGGCGCGGCCTGGCCGTCCCCGTCAACCGCATCGTGCAGGATGTAACCGCCGCTGAGAGCCTGGCTGACCGTGGTGCCCAGGTTGGGCAAGTTTTGCCGGGTCAGAATGAGCGCCGTCGGGCCGCTTTTGTTCGCCAGCGCCGCCAGCCATGCCGCGGCCGTCTCTACCGTGTCGGCCGGGCGAATCAAGGTCAGGTTGGGAATCGCCCGCAGCGCCATCAAGTGCTCCACCGGCTGGTGCGTCGGCCCGTCTTCGCCCACGCCGATGCTGTCGTGAGTGAATACGTAAATAACCGCCGCCTCCATCAGCGCGGCCAGCCGGATCGACGGCCGCATGTAGTCCGAGAAGACCAGAAACGTGCCCCCATAGGGCCGCACGCCGCCATGCAGCGCCAATCCGTTCAGGATGCCGCCCATGGCGTGTTCGCGCACGCCGAACCGGATGTAGCGGCCGGAAAAATCCCCCCGCCGCAGGTCGCTCGCGCCTTTCAGATCGGTCTTGTTCGATGGCGTCAGGTCGCCCGAGCCGCCGAGCAACGTCGGCACCTGGGCGGCAATCGCGTTCAGCACAATGCCCGACGACGCGCGCGTCGCCAACGCTTTGGCCGGGTCAAACAAGGCGTCCACGTCGAGCGTCACCTCGAAATCGTCAGCCAGCATGCGCCGGAATGCTTCCGCCTCATCCGGGTAAGCTTCTTCATAGCGGTGGAGCAGGTTGTCCCATTCTTCCTGACGCCGCCGGCCCGCTTCGCCGGCCGCGCCCAGGAACTGCCGCGCCTCTTCGGCGACGTAGAAGGGGCGGTCGACTGGCAGGCCCAACTGCTCTTTCGCCAGCCGCACCTCGTCGACGCCTAGCGGCTCGCCGTGGGCCTTGGCCGTGCCCGCCTTGTTCGGGCTGCCATAGCCGATGGTCGTGCGGCAGGCGATGATCGACGGCCGCTCCGTCTCGGCGCGCGCGGCGGCCAGCGCGTCGCGGACCGCCAGCGGATCCTGGCCGTCAACGCGCTGGGCATGCCAACCATAAGCCTGGAAGCGCATCAGCACGTCCTCGGAGAAGGCCAGGTCGGTCTTGCCGTCGATGGTGATGTGGTTATCGTCGTAAAGGGCGATCAGCTTGCCCAGTCCCAGATGCCCGGCCAGCGAGCACGCCTCGTGAGAAATGCCCTCCATCAGGTCGCCGTCGCTTACCAGGGCGTAGGTGGTATGATCCACGATTGCAAAGTCTGGCCGGTTGAACCGCGCTGCCAGCCATCTCTCGGCGATGGCCATGCCCACGGCATTGGCGATACCCTGCCCCAGAGGGCCGGTCGAAGTCTCGACGCCCGGCGTCAGGTGGTGCTCCGGGTGGCCCGGGGTCAGGCTGCCCCACTGGCGGAAGTTCTTCAGCTCTGCCAGCGGCAGGTCGTAGCCCGAGAGGTGCAGCAGGCTGTAGAGCAGCATCGAACCGTGGCCGGCCGACAGGATGAAGCGGTCGCGGTTGAACCACAGCGGATCGCCGGGGTTGAAATTCAGGTATTGGGACCACAGGACGACCGCCGCGTCGGCCATGCCCATGGGCAGGCCGGGGTGGCCGCTCTCCGCCTTTTGGACGGCGTCCATGGCAAGGCCGCGAATGGTGTTGGCGGTCAACTGGTGCTTCTCAAGGGGGTAGGTGCTCATACAGGACTCCTCTGCCGGCTCGCCTGGCGCGAGCGGTTAGCGGCCAGTGTATCACGTTGCCAATGAATTCGGCACGGATTCACAGCGCGGGCGCGAATAGACCGCGACTGGCGCTCATCCGGGCCACTCCAGCCCTTTCGCGTCCACCCGCCTCGTACTCAATCCTCTTCCGGCTCGTGCGCCAGCAAGGCGCGGATGGCGGGCAGGACGGACTCGGCCGCCGCGTCGCCGGCGTCGACGATCTCTTCCGCCCGATTGAAACCGCTCAACAGGGTCACGTTGGGCGGCAGCGCTGGCCGGATGAGCAGATCGGGCGGGAACTGGCGCAAGCGGCTCTCGGTCTGGGCGGCGATCATGATCATCAGGACGTGATACGTCTCGTTCAGGTAGAGCGGCGCGAAGGGCAATTGCAGCCCCATTTCCACCGGCGACATCCCCGGCGTGTTCTGACTAAAGCTGGGCAGGACGTCGACGGCGATCGTCCGCGTCGCGCCCATGCCACGAGCGACGTCGACGGGCAGATTGTCGAGTACGCCGCCATCCACAAGCCGGTAGTCGCCCAGGTCGACGGGCATAAAGACGCCGGGCACCGAGATGGTGGCGCGCACGGCGTCGATCACCAGTCCACCCTGCAAAATGACTTCGCGCCCGGCGCGAATATCAGTGGCCACAACCGCCAGGGGGACGCGCAGATCGGCAAACGTCAGGTCTTCGCCGAGCAGGTCGGCCATCATGTTATAGATGCGCCGGCCGCGCACGCTCAGCCCGGCGGCCGTCACGCTCACGTCCACCAGGCGCAGCTGCTCCTTGACTTGGCCGAGGCGCAATACTTCGACCTCGACCGTTTCCAGGGGTACGCCGGCGCAGTAGAGCGCCCCCACAAGCCCACCCATGCTGGTTCCAGCGATGAGGTCAACCGTGATGCCGGCGCGGTCGAGCGCCCGCAGCACACCGATGTGGGCCAGGCCCCGCGCCCCGCCCCCGCCGAGAACGAGGCCCAGTCTGGGTCTGTGCGCTTGTCCCAATTTCACGACTCCGCCGCGCGCTTAAAGACGCATAGGTAGATGTGACGCCAGCCCGGCACGGCTGGCGGGTAAACCATACCGATATCGCCGTTGCGGCCGTAAGCGTCGATAGCTTCCAGCTTGACCAGTTCCCACCCCTCCTCGCCGCACTTGTTAAGCCACGCCTCAAGCGCCAAGGGATCATACTTGGGCAGGTCTTTCCAGTCCCGCTCCGGGTATTCCTGCTGCACGTACTGGATGACGACGCTGTCTTCCTTGTCGAGGATAAAGACCCGCGCCAGATATTCCCATCGGGTCATCGGCCACTTCCCTCGCCGCATAAAGCGCCGCGGTCGCTTGACCTCGGAACCCATGCGCCCCGGCTCTGGCGCACGGCATTACAGGCGGCGCACCGCCACGTCGCGCGGCCCCACGAGCACCGGCTCGCCACCCAGCGCCACCGTACGCGGCTCGTCCGTGAAATTCAGCGCAATCGTATACGGGCCGCGTCGAAATGCCAAACAACCCTCGGGGAGTTCGACCGCCGGCGCTGCGCCGGCCCGCTCGAGTAGCCACCGCGCCAGCGCCCGCGCCTGCGCGCTCGAGGGATACCATCCCACCGTCACCACGCGCCCCGACCCCACGCTGTTTTCGACGAGCGCCGCTTCGCCCGTCTCGTATGCCGCCAGCGGCCGGGCGGTCAACGGCGTCAGTGTCTCGTACCAGTACGCCGCCGCGCCTTCCAGGTCAGGCATCGCCGTGTCCAGAGGCACGCTGACCCCGTCCGGCAACGACTGCCACGACGTGACTGTCGCCCCCACCAGATCGCGCAGCAGCCCCGGTAGCGGCCGGTCGGTGACGAGGTTGGTCGGTGTCTTGAAGCCAGAGCGCACGCCCAGCAACAGCGTGCCGCCGGCCGCGGCATAGGCTCGGAGTCGCTCGACCACCCCCCCATCGGGCAGATGGACGGTTGGCGCGAGCACAAGCCGGTAGCGGCTCAGGTCAGCGTCGTAGGGTACCAGGTCAACGGCCACGCCCATTCGCTGCAACGCCTCGTAGAACACGTACAGGTGGCGCAGGTAATGGAACCCCTGGCGTTGCGGCTGAATCTCCAGGGCCCAGAGATCATCATAGTCGACGAGCAGGGCCACGTCGGCCGCGAAAGGCTCAGCGGCGATAGCGGCCATCAGTTCGCGCTCGTTGCGCAGCGCCCATACTTCGCGCAGGCCCTGTGCGGGTTCGGCGTCGTGGCGCAGCAGCGCCGAGTGGTATTGCTCCTGAGCGAAGAGGGTCGGCCGCCAGCGAAAGTAGACGCACGCCTCGGCCCCCTCGGCCAGCGCGTGCCACGTCCACAGCCGCACCGTGCCCGGCCGGACGCCCTGATTGATCTTGCCCCAGTTAATCAGTCCAGATTGTTGCTCCATCACCCAGAATGGCTTGCCCTTGAGGCCCCGAGTCAGCGCGTGGCCCATCCCGGTCACAATCGGGTCGCCGGCGTCCCACGCATAGCGCGGGTCGTCGCGGTCCGTGGGACGGCCGGGCGGATAGAGGAACGTCCGCCAGCGCTCGGTGTTGCCGGTGGGGTAGTTATCCCAGGTGGCGAAGTCCAGCGGCCGGGCCAGATCGAACTGGTCAAGGTCGCGGTAGAGGCCCATGAAGTTATGGGTGATGAATCCGGGCGTCAGCGGCCGCAGCGCGTCAAGCTGCATCTGCTGGTAGCTCACGTAGCTGTCGGAGCAGAAGCGGTAGTAGTCAAGTTGCTGGCTGGGATTCGCCTTGTCGATGGCCTCGTCGGGAAGCTGCACTTGCGCCCAATCGGTGTAGGTCTGCGACCAGAACACGGCCCCCCAGGCGTCGTTGAGCGCGTCCGGCGTCCCGTAACGCGCGCGCAGCCAGGTGCGAAACGCCGCCGCGCACGCGTCGCAGTAGCAGCGGGCCGTGCGGCCGCCGCCAAATTCGTTGTCGATCTGCCAACCAATGATGCGCGGGTCGCGGCCGTACCGCTCACCCATGGCCCGGACGATGCGCTCGCTATGGACGCGATAGACCGGACTGTTGACACAGGCGTGGCGGCGCGAGCCGTGGCGCCGGGCGCGGCCGTTAGCGTCGACGCGCAACATCTCCGGGTGGCGCGCCGTCAGCCAGGCGGGCGGCGTGACGGTCGGCGTGCCGAGGATGACCTGGAGGCCCGCGCCGACCAGCGTGTCCACTGCGTGATCGAGCCAATCCCACTCGTATGCGCCCGGCTGCGGTTCCATCTTGGCCCAGGCAAACTCGGCGATACGCACCATGTCGAGACCCGCCTCGACCATCAGGCGCGCGTCAACGGGCCAGCGCTCTGCCGGCCATTGTTCGGGATAATAGCAGACGCCCAGTTTCATTTGTGCAGTTCCTTCTCAGAGGGACGACAGACCGCAGACCCTGGACCATAGCCAGAGCGACATGGGGAGGGGCCTTCTCGGGCGCGGCGCTACCGCACCATCTTTAGGCGGCTGCCCGCGGTCTGTCGTCTATTGCCGCCCCCATTGCCGCACCAGCGCCACCGCCGCTTGCCAGCGCGCAAAGCCTTCGTCGCGCTGCGCCCGCTCGCTGCAAGGCTCAAACACGGTTCGGCCGCCGGGCGGAGGCGGCAACGCGTCGTCGGTTGACCAGAAGCCCGCGCCACGGCCGGCCAGCAGGGCCGCGGCGTAAGCGGTTGTCTCGGTGAACGTCGGCCGCGCCACCGGGATGCCCGTCAGATCGGCCTGAATCTGGCAGGCCACGTCGCTGGCCGTCACGCCGCCGCCGACGAGCAACTCATCCACCCGCTGGCCTGTATCGCGGGCGATTGTCTCCAGGATGGCGCGTATCTGATAGCCGAGCGACTCTAGAAAGGCGCGCACGATGTGGCCGCGGTGGGTACCCAGCGTCAGGCCGAGGAGAGTGCCGCGGGCCTGCGGGTCGCCATAGGGCGCGTTCAGCCCGGTGAACGCCGGCATGAAGACAACTCCGCCCGCGTCGGGCACGCCGCCGGCCAGTTCGTCCAGTTCGCGGTACTCGTCGAAGAGGCGGGCCGAGTCGCGCATCCAGCGGATGGCCGCGCCGATGACCGTGGTCGGCGCTTCCAGGCAGTATGTCTGGCCCGCGCCGGTGTCCCAGGCGTAGAAGACGTCGATGACCTCCTGGCGGGGCGCTTCGCGGCCCATAAAAACCTTAACGAAGGTGGCCGTGCCCTGCGTGCATTCGGCCGCGCCTGGCGCGCGGCAGCCGTGGCCAAAGAGCGCGCCCTGCTGGTCGCCGATCATCGCCAGCACCGGCACGGCCGCGGACGCCCCACCGGCGCTGATGTCCAATTCGCCAAATTCGCCGATCGTCGGGACGGCTGCCGGCAGCGCCGCGCGCGGCACGCCCAGCCACTCAAGCCACTCGTCCCAGTACCGCCCGGCGCGGAAGTCGTAAAGGCCCATCGCCTGGACGAGCGAAGTGTCCATGGCGTGCCCGGCGGCCTGGCCAAGGGCGACGAGCAGCCAGGCCGCCGACAGGCCAAGCCGCAGCCGATTTTCCACGGCGGCGGCGGCGATGGCGGGGTCCTGGCGCATGCGCCACGCCAGGTGAAGGCCGGTCATGTAGGGCCCGGGCGCGTAGCCCAGGCGATAGCGCGCCTCCTCGGCCAACGGCCAGTCTTTGAGCTCCGCCAAAATGGGCAACGTGCGCAGGTCTTGCCAGGTGATCGCGTTGGCGATCGGGCGGCGGCTGAGGGCGTCCCAGGCAAAGTCGGTGTTGCGCTGCGAAGCGATGCCGCACGCCGCCACTTCATCGGGGCGCGCCCCGGCATTCGTGAGGGCTTCGTCGATAACCAGCGCCACGCCCTCGGCCACGGCCAGCGGGTCTTGCTCCACGCGGTCGGGTGATGGGTATAGCCGGGCCAGCGGCCGGTAGGCGTAGCCGCGCACGCCGCCTTCGCGGTCGATCACCAGGGCGCGGCTGCCACTGGTGCCCTGGTCGATGCCGATGAGGTAGGGCTTGGTCATGGGACAGGGGTCAGGGAACAGTTGCCGGCAGCCAGTCGCCGGCAAGGGAAGGCTGGCAACCGGCAACCCGCAACTGACAACGACTCAAGGAATCAACTCCCCGAGGTTATGGATCACATACGTTGGGCGGATGTCAGAGGCGGCCAGCATCGCCTCATCCGTCGCGCCGGTCAGCGTGAGCGCGCCGGCCATTCCCGCGTTCAAGCCCATCAGCACGTCCGTCTCCAGCCGGTCGCCAATCATGATGCAGCGCTCCGGAGGTAGTTGCAGCAAGCTCAGGATGGCCTCGGCCATGTAGCGCGACGGCTTGCCGACAATGGCCTCCACGCGCGTATCGGTGCTGGCTTCGATAGCCGCGATCATGGCCGCCGCGTCGGGCTGCCCCCCGCCCGGCACCGGGCAATAGCGGTCGCCGTTGGTGGCGAAGAAGCGCGCCCCGGCGCGGATGGCGTCGAAGGCGATCTGAAGCTTGCGATAGGTGAAGGTGCGGTCAAAGCTGGCGATAACGGCCTGGACGCCTTCAGCCTCATCGGCCAGTTCAAACCCCGCGGCCGTCAACTCGTCGCCCAGCGATTCCTCGCCGACGACAAAAAGCCGCGCGCCGGGCATGCGCTGGCGCAGGAAGTCGACCATCACGAACGAAGAGTTGACGACGTCGCTGGCCGGAGTCGGCAAGCCAAGACGCGTCAGGCGGGCCGCATACGCCTCCCGGGTGTGGCTGGGGTTGTTGGACAAGAACACCGTGCGCCGCCCCAGCTCTCGCAACGTGGTGATGGTGTCCTCTGCTGTCGGCAGCAGCGCGTCGCCCAGATAGCACGTGCCGTCCAGGTCAAAGATATAGGCATCAAAGAGCCGGTCGGGACGGCCCGGTAGATTCAAGGTCATTCGTTCTCCGTTGCGCCGGGCTGTGGCTCCAGCGTCAGGGTTTGTGGCCCGGCAACCGGGTTTGTCCAGGCCAGTAGTTGCTCGCCCGCGGCCGCGACGCGACCGCCGGTGAGGGCGACGCGCGGCCCGCCGGGGTAGTGGCGGCGCGGGACGTAGATAAGCGTGGCATTGCCGGTGGCGTCAGCGTCAATTTCCAGACTATATCGCCCGGTTCTAACGTCGAAGCGCTGCGCGCGCGGCCGTCCGGCGCAGGCGAGGACGTAGGGGCGGCAGAAGCCGGCAACGGCGCGCCCGCCGCTGTCGCGGTCGGCCGGGTCTTGGCGCTGGTCGCGGCTGAAAATGGAGTAGTCCTCCCCGTTCCAGCCGTCGCCCCAGGTGTTCTCGTTGTCGGGCGTGTAATTCCAGAGCGTGCCATGCAGCAAATGCGCGTCCAGGGCGTCGTAGTAGGCCGACAGCGCCGCGATGTGCGCGTCATAGTCGGCGGTAGCATAGGCGGCTCTCCCATCGAGGTCAAACGGCAAGCCAAACTCGCCCAGCAACACGGGCCACTCGTCCGGCGCCTGCGCGCCCGCGCGCGCGACGTGCCGCCCTATCTGTTCGACGTAGGCCGAGCGCACAGCGTTTTCGCCGCCAATAACCACGCCGGATTCCGGGTCAATGGCCCGCGCCGGGTCATAGTGCTTGCTGCGGGTCGTCAGTGAATCGTACCAGTGAGCGGCGTAGACGGCCGGGCCGGGCGCGGCGGGCAACGACTCGGCCGCGTTCGGCCGCCCCTCGACGAACAGGATGGCGTCGGCGTCATGAGCCCGGACGGCGGCGGCAAAGCGCGCCACGAAGGGCGATAGCCCATCGCGAACGAAATCCACGCCGGCGAAGTAATCGTCACGCAGCAAGACCGGCTCGCCCCGCCCGTCCACGTCCCACACGCCGTGCCGCCGCCACACATCCAGCGCCGGGTCGCGCCAGGCGGACAAGCGGCCGGGGTTGAGCGTCACCATACCGTTGGTGACAAGCTCCGCGCCGCGCCGCGCCTGCAAAGGCACGGTGCGGGGAAAGCCAGCGGGGACAATGAGCGACTCGAAGCCGGTCATCAGCGGCCCGGCGTTGGTCAGCGGCCGCACATCGCTCAGCCGCGCCAGACCTATGTAGCCAGCGTCCGGCTCGTTCATGGTGTCATAGCCGATGACGTGGGGCATCCCGCACAACCGCCCGGCTACCTGGGCTACCGCCGCGCAATAGTGGCGCTGCAAGTACCCCTGAATGCTCTCACCGCCGACACGACACTCTGGCGCGAGCAACTCCCCGGCGAAGAAGAGCGTGAACATCGTGCCGCTGGCCAGCCGCCGCCGGTTGCCCGACCAGACCATAGTCCCGTAGTCGGGGTAGCGCCGCTGCATCGTCAGGGCGGCCTCGCTGGCGTCAAGCTTCGTCACGTCGAAGCCGGCCACTTCCAGCGTCCAGCCCGGCGCGCCGTCGCCGCCGCTCATCCGGCTCCACACATCCTGGTGAGGGTCGATAAAGACGGTGAGGTCGTAATCGGCCGCCCGCGCCACCACTTCGGCCAGGTAGTCGATGTAGTCAACGTCATACTCGCCCGGCCCGGCGTGCTCGAGGGCCTCCCACGTCACGAGGAAACGCAGGCAGTTGAAGCCCCAGTGGCGGAGCCGGCCGTAGTGCTCATCGGCTTCACGCAGCGGGAAGGGCCGGCCGACAAACGACACCCTCCGGTGGTCGCTGAAGTCGGTCGCCCGGTGGGTCCGGCCGTCGGGAACAACCGGCGTCTTGCTATTCCCCCCCAGGTTGACGCCGCGCAGCAGGACGGCGCGATCTAGCGCGTCGATGAGGGCGGAACCCTCTACCCGCAGGGGAGCAGCGGGGCGGGGGAGCAGAGGAGAAAGCCTCGCCCCTGCTCCCCTGCTCCCCTGCTCCCCCGCGTCCATCATATTACCCTCACCCACCCGCGATCAGCCCTTCACGCCGCTGCTCGTCGCGCTTTCGACGAAGAACCGCTGGCCGAGGATGTAGATGACCAGGGGCGGCAGGATGGCAATCGCCGCGCCGGCCAGGATGAGGTTCGGGCTATCGGACGCGCGGCCGCGCAGCACGTTGAGCGACAGCGTCAGGACGTGGTTCTCCGTGTTGCCGGTATTGATGACCACCAGCGGCCAGAAGAAGCTGTTCCAGGCGTAAAGGAAGGTAAACGTCGTCAACGTCGCCAGCGCCGGCGTGCTGGCCGGGATGAAGATGCGCCACAGAATTTGCAGCCGCGAGGCGCCATCGATGAGGGCCGCCTCCTCGATCTCGCGCGGGATGGTGATGAAGAATTGGCGCATCAGGAACGTCCCGTAGGCGCTGAATATCCAGGGCACGATGAGCGCCACCATCTTGTCTACCCAGCCGATGCTGACCATGAGCTGGTACATCGGCGTGACGAGGACGACGAACGGGATCATGATCGTGCCCAGGTACATGACGAACAGCGCGTTGCGACCCGGGAAGCGCAGCCGGGCGAAGGCATAGCCGCCCAGCACCGATGTCGTCAGCGTGCCCAGCACCACGCCCAGCGTCACGAGGACGGTGTTGGACAGGCTGCGGTCCATGTTCTGCAATTCGACGACGTCGCGATAGTTTTTCGGCCGCCACGTCAGCCGCTCCACCGGCTCGCTCAGGCGCACGTTCGCCAGCACCTCGACCGCCGGGTCGTCAACCGCTATGAACTTGCCCAGCGCCGTCTGCCCCACCTGGGCCACGCGCACCGTCTCGCCGTCGACGACGATGTCGTAGAGCGGCAGTTCCTTGCCGTCAACGGTGATCTTCTCCTGGTTGACGAAGCCGCCAACCGGATCAACCTCCGTCGGCCGCCGCTCGTAGGTCTGCTCCAGGTTATCGGGCCGCGCGTAGACGCCGACCTTGATGCCGCCCTCAACCAGGGCCATTTGCCGCGGCTGGCCGTCGACTTCGATCGTGTAGAGCGGCAGCGGCTCATCACCTTCCAGCCCGAGCTCCCCCGGCATGATGGTGATCGCCTCGCGCGGGAGCAGGCGCGGCGGGAAGCGAAAGGTGTCTTTCGGCTCCTTGAACGAAGTGGCCAGCATGAAGACGAACGGGAAGAGCATGACGAAGGCGAAGAACGCCAGCGCGCCGTAGATGGCGATGTTCTTGAGCGTTGTGGTTAGCTTGTAGCTTTTCATGTCGTCCCCGTCCGTTACCCTTCGTAGGCCGAGCCGGCGCGGCGCTGGCGCTGGAACTGGAAGAGCGTCGCGCCAAAAATGAGGATGAACAGCACCCAGGCAATGGCCGAGGCGTACCCCTGTTCAAAGCGTTGAAAGCCCTTCTGGTACAGGTAGAGCACGATGGTCAGGGTCGAGTTGTTCGGCCCCGCCGGGTTGGTGGGGATAAGGATGAACACCTCCTCGAACACCTGCATGGCCCGGATCACGGTGGTGGTCAGCACAAAGAAGGTTGTGGGGGCCAGCAGCGGCAACGTCAGATTCCAGAACTTGCGCCAGGGGCTGGCCCCGTCCACCGTCGCCGCTTCATACAGCTCACCGGGGATGCCCTGCAAGCCGGCCAGGAAGAGGACGGTATTGAAGCCGATCATCTGCCAGGCGGCCATGATGATGACCGAGAGGAGCGCGAAACGGCTGTCGGACAGCCAGCGGATCTGCGGCTCGGAGAGCTGGATGCCCAGCCGGTTAAGGAAGTCAACGGCGCTGGTGATGAAATAGTTGATGTAGCCGATCTGCGAGCTATAGAGCCACTGCCAGACGAGGGCAATGCCGACCACGGCGGCAATGCTGGGCACGAAGTAAGCCGAGCGGAAGAACTTCATGCCGCGAAGTTTGGAGTTAAGCAAATTGGCCAGGAAGAGCGCCGGGATGACCGCCAGCGGCACGACGATCAGCACATACTTAATTGTGTTGCGCATGGCCAGCCAGAAAAGCTTGTCGGCCGCGCCCACGATATAGCTCTTGCCCAGGATCGTGAAGCGCGCCAGTTCGTCGTAAACGGTGACGTCAATCGCTTCGCGAGCCAGCTGGCCCGGTGACGCCAGCGGCTGCAAGGTCAGGTTCAGCAGCTTCTGATAGTTGGCCAGACCGATCCAATCGCGCGTGCCGAAGGCGTCCCAGTTCGTGAAACTGAAGTAGAGTGACAGGAGCAACGGCCCGGCAAAAAAGACAAGAAAGCCCAGCAGATTGGGCGAGAGGAACAGGTAGCCATTCAGCATCTCGCCGTCAGCGTTGGTGGCATGGAAGGCGTCGGCCGTCGGCCGCCGCCACATGGCCCACAGCATGAGCCCCAAAACGGCCAGTAGCGCCGTCAACGCGATGGGGCGCAGGTCCGTGTATTTGGTCGCCAGCGCTCCCAGGCCGTTCAGCGCGCCGATGCGGAAGAGAAAGCCGGCAAGGCTGGCCAGAATGACGACGCGGCCCACGGTTTGGATGGTCTGCCGCCGCGCGGCGTTGTTTTCGCTGCGCTCGCTCAGCGAGCCGGTGACGAACCAGCCGAGGAAGATGAGCAGGAGGAACGGCAGGCCGCGGCCGAACGTGTCGGCCAGCGAATCCAGACCGATAAAGACGTTCCAGGCGTTAAGCAGCAGCACCAGCGCGGCGATGAAGAGCAGGTAGTTGATGCCGATGGAGAGGAGCCGGCCGCGCCGCGCTCGCCGCGTAATCAGGACGGCTGTGGCCGCGCTGCCGGCCATGACAAGGACGGCCGCCAGCGTGAGCAGTAGCCGCACCCAACCCGCCATGCCCGCGTTGGCCTCTGTCCACAAGGTGACCCCCGCCCCGGCCGCGCCGAGCGACAGAAGAATGTGCCACACGAGCAGCAAATTGATCCACAGGTCGTTCGACGCCCCCCGGGACGCCCGTTTGACATCGGCAGAGGTGACGGCCACGGTGCTTCCTCCTCGCGCGTGGGACGGCGCTCCAGCGCGCTCCAGCTTGCCCGATGGGCGCAAAAGCGCTCATCTACGAACCCAATGCGTCTCTTTTTTCATTGTCCGGCGCTGCGGCGCGCCCGCCGCGGGTGCAGCGGGCGCGCCAGAGTGCCGGGCTACTTGCCTGGCAGCAGGCTACTGGTTGAAGGCCTTGTTGGCCTCGTCACAGATAGAGGCGGCGAAGTCGTCGATCGACGTTTCGCCCGTCAGCACGGCCTGAACAG
>CAZSOD010000024.1:0-30585 GCA_964608255.1 uncultured Ardenticatenaceae bacterium | reverse complement strand
CCTCGTCCAAACCCCCTTGCAGCGCCGCCTCGGCCGCGCCCAGGCGCACCGGCCGCGGACCGACGCCCGTTGCCGCCAGCCGCGGCGCGCCGTCGTCGGGCTGCCACAGCGTAACGGAGACGATGGGGCTATCGGCCGGGGTGCGCGCGACACGCTCGATTCGACCCTTACCCTGGGGCCAGTAAATATCGAGTTCGACAACCAGACCGGGTGGCTGATCGTCATCGCTTAGCCAGGCAGCCAGCGTGATGGTTTCGGCGGCCGGCAACCGGAGCGTGACCGTCGCGTCCATCGCCAGCAGGGCGGCCAACAGTTCACTATCTGGCAGGCGCGAGGCGACGAGACCGCCGACGGTAGCCGCGTTGCGATAGGTGTTGGGCCCGGCGCGGCGGATGGCCTCGCCCAAGAGCGCCGCGCCGCCCTCGTGGTCGCTCAGGGGCGCAAGAAAGGCGGCCAGCCCGGCCAGGCGCGTCATGGCGCCGGCGCGCAGAATGCGGCCGTCATCGGCCCAGGTCAGGGTATCGAGCCCGGCGTCTTGCAGGTCGACGACGGCCGCCTCGACTCCTGTTTCAGTCGCCAGGAGGTGCGTGCCGCCGGCCAGAGGCACGGTGTTCGGCTGGCGGAGCAAGCGCAGAGCCTCGTCGAGGTTACGGGGCCGGTGGTAAGCGACGGGTTTGGTGGGCATGGTCTAAACTCCCGAGGGGGGAATGGTTCGCAGAAAAGCAGATTGATAATTGCCGGATTCATCTTAGCCCGTTCAGGGCTTTTTGTCATATTGACAAGCCGCCGGCGCGCCCTACAATAGCAAGATTAATGCAACATGAGTGACGAACAAGCGGGACGCCGCTGCGCGGCGCAACGGCTGGGTCTGGGATGCGTATAGTCCTTAGTTCCGGACTACAGAACCATCCGTCATTATTGGGAGAGTGAGTCACGATGTTCGAAGCGATCAGCGGCCTTAGCGCCGCGTTTGGTTTGTCTGGCAGCGCCGGGCTGAACGCCTACATTCCCCTTTTGCTGGTGGCGCTGGCAGCCCGCTTTCCGATGAGCGACCCGCTGATTAAGTTGCAGCCGCCATTCGATTTACTGGGCAACTGGTGGGCAATCGGCGTCATTGCCGTCTTGCTCATCATTGAGATAGTCGCTGACAAAATACCGGCCGTGGACAGCGTCAACGACGCCATCCAGACCTTCATCCGCCCTGCGGCCGGGGCCATCCTCTTCGCCGGCAGCGCCAACGTCATCACCGATGTTCACCCGATCCTCGCCCTGGGCGCGGGGTTGATAGTGGCCGGTGGGGTCCACGCCACCAAGGCGGCGGCGCGCCCCGTCGTTACCGTGACAACCGCCGGCGTCGGCAATCCTGTCGTCAGCACGCTGGAGGACATCATTGCCTTCGTCCTTTCTGTGCTATCTATCCTGTTGCCGGTCATCGCGGCTATCTTGCTGCTGATCTTCCTGTTCATGGTTATCTATTTCATCCGGCGCTGGCGACAGCGGAGGATGATGGTCTAGCCGGCGATGTAAGGAGGTGAACGTGGGGGCCGGCCCCACTATGTGGTTCGCAGTGGCGTCATCGTTCTGCTTAATTTGTTTACATTCGGAGGAAGAAATGTTGGAACGAATTATGGGAATCCTGAAGCTGCACCGGCCGACCTACCAGGCGATCGAAGCTGATGAGTCAGCTACTACGCAGGCGGCGATCATCGTCGCCCTGGTTGGCCTGCTGGCGGCCATCGGCGCGTCCATCGGCGCGGTCGTTGCCAACCGGGCAATGGCTGACGTCATGCCCCAGCTACAGGATCAGTTGGGCGCGCTGCCCTTCGCTGTGCCGCAACTCAGCCCGATCGGCGCGTTCATCAGCGCGCTACTCGGCGCGTTCCTGGCCTGGCTCGTCTGGTCGGCGCTGACTTATTTCGTGGGCACGCGGTTGTTTGGCGGGCAGGCGACATTCAACGAGATGTTGCGGCTGCTGGGTTTCGCCCAGGCGCCGCGCCTGTTGTCGGTGCTGGGCTTCATCCCGTGCCTAGGGGCGCTATTCAGCTTTGCCGGCTGGATTTGGTCGCTAATCACCAGCTACATTGCCGTCAAGGAAGGGCTTGACCTGGACGACGGCAAGACGATCGCCACGGTCGTTATCAGCTTCATCGGCGTCATCATCGTCAATTTCCTGTTCGGCTCGCTCTTCGCGTTGCTCAGCCTGTAAAGCGCGGGCGCGGCCGGGCCTTCCGGCCGCGTTCTTTCAGTAGTGGAATCGTTGTGAGAGGAGGTACAAGATCGTGAACAATCGTCAAATGTGGACCGCGGCGCTGGTCGGTGCGCTCGTCATGGTCGTGCTTTCGAACGTCCCATTCCTGAACCTGATCAATTGCCTGCTGTGCGCGGGCGTGTGGTTGGGCGGCATGGCCGCGGTGTGGTTCTACCGGCGGCAGACGGGAATGGTGGTCACTGGCGGGCAGGGCGCGGCAATCGGCGCGGCGGCCGGCGTCATCGGCGCGATCCTCGGCTCGATCATTAGCTCTGTCTTCGGCGCGGACGCTATCCGCAGCGCTATCGAGGCCGACCCGACGGGCCAGGCCGGGGCCTTGCTGGGCGGCTTCATCGGCGGGACGGCGAGCTTCCTGGTCAGCTTCCTTATCAACATCGTACTTTATCCGCTCTTCGGAGCCATCGGCGGCGCGATCTACGCCGCGCTGACTAACCGCCCGCCCGCATCCAAAGTGGGCTAGACGCGGTCACCAGACCTCAGAGGTCTTCTGGGACCTCTGAGGTCTTTCCCTTTCTACCGCGGCAGGTCGCCGCTTGCCGCCAGCCCCAGGAGTTCGCGCAGCGCCACCTGCGCCGCGGCGCGCTCCCCGGCCACCAGCGGCAGCGCGGCGAATTCGTCCTCGTCCAGCACCATCGCCGCCCCGTCGGGCGACACCCACACGTCCAGCGCCAGGTCGTCGCAGCCCACCGCCTCGTCGGTGATCGTCGCCGGGCGGCAGATGTTGCAATACCAGCCCTTCAGCGCCCCGTCGTCCCGGTCGTAGACGGCGAAGATGTTGTACCAGCGGTCGCTGTAGAAGGTTTCGATGAAGCGGTCGCCGCGCTTGAAGGTGGCGTAGCCCAATTCCATGTCGTCGCGGTTGAAGAACGCTTCCAGCCGCACACTGCGGCCGTCCCGGGCCAGCACCCGCGCCGGGTAGCGCCACACCTCGCGGCCGAGGTGGTCGAGCTTGTACACTTCGATGTTCTCTGACGTGGGAACAGAGTTATTCAACATGTAGCTTCCGGATGGGATGGGCAAACGCGGCAAGACGAGAGCCCTGGATTCTTTCCGCGAGCATCTGTCGAATCCGCAGGCGTCCGTGTTGAATTATTGATTCTGCTGGAGTTGCCGTTGCAGATCGCTGACCGTGGCGGAGAGGGCTTGCAGGGTCGTCTGCTGGCCCGTCAGCCGGTCGCGCTCGGCGCGGACGAAGCGGTCGAACGGGGCGATGGTGTCCTCGATGCGCTGCGCGCCCCGGCGCATTTCGCGCTCGAATTGCTGCTCCAGGTTGCCCACCAACCGCGTCCGCAGGTCGTCCAGCCGGGCGGCAAACTCCGCCTTGCTCTTGCGCTTGCGCGCCGGCAGAATGAGCAGCCCCAGGGCGGCCGCGGCGACCCCGGCCACGACCCCTGTAAAGTCGAGGAAAGCCGCGTGGGCCACGACGGCGATGATGACGCCGATGCTCGCGCCGACGCCAGCCAGCCCGGCGTTGACCACCGCCTGCCGCGCCGACGCCGCCAGTTCGGCCGCCTCGCGCGTTTGGTCGTAGCTCTCCACCGCCTGGCGCGTGGCCCGACCGATGGAGTCGATGAGCCGCTGCCGATCCCAGGCCAGCGTGCCCTCGCGCGGCGCGTCGCCGACCACGCGGCTCAGGTGCGCGTCGCGCCGCTTACCCAGGTGATCGGCCACGGCCGTCCACTGGCGCAGGTCCTGCTGCACCATCCAGTCGACCAGTTCGTTGACGCGATCCTCGATCTGGCGCGGCGTGTCGGCCACGACCTCGTCCTGGAAGTCCTGCTCCAACTGCTTGGAGCGCAGCAGGTCGGGGATGCGGCCGAGGCGCAGCCGGTCATCGAGAAAGTCGTTGCCGCGCTTTTCCATCGCCAGCAGCAGGCCGTCGATCTCGGCGATGCGCGCCTTGAAGTTGCGCTTCATGTCGTCATCGTAGTAGACCATCTGGCCGCGGATGTCGTCGAGCACCTGGCCGTCGCTGGCGAGGGTGGAGAGATCGGCGTTGACCTGCGCCAATTGCTCGCGGATAAGGCGACCGCCGACGCCCAGGGGGTTGAGCAGCTTCAGCCGGAAGCGCCCTTCGTCGTCGAGCGTTTCGTGAATATAGCGCTCCAGCGGCTCGAAGCGGCTTGGCCCCCACTGTTCGGGCCGGCCCCGCTTCGCCAGTTGCGCCAGCCGGGCTGAAACGGGGAAGACCGCGCCGACGTCGCCAATGAGCGCCTGCGCCGCGCCGGTGACGAAGGTGACGACCTGGTCCACTTCGGCCGGGTTGAGGATATCGATCTTGTTGATGACGAGGACGATTTTCTTGCCCCAGTTGCGGATCTGCTCCAGGAAGGCTCGCTCGCTTTCGGTGAAGGGGCGGTCGGCCGAGGTGACGAACAAAACCAGATCGCTGCGGGGGATGAATTCGGCCGTCAGCGCCTCGTGCTCGCGCATGATGGCGTTGGTGCCCGGCGTATCGACAACGGTGATCTTGCTGAGCAACTCTACTGGCGCGGTCTGCACCCAGACGCCGTCCTCGCCGGGACGGCGCTGCGCCGTTTCACCATAGCGCAACAGGTAGATCTGGTCAGTTGTCGGCGTGACACCCTCTTGTTGCAGCGTTTCGCCCAGCAGGGCATTGATGAAGGCTGACTTGCCGGAGTTAAACTCGCCGGCGATGACCAGCAGGAACAGTTCATCAAGCTGGCGGATCGAGTCAATGAGCGCCTCGCGGCCGGCCGGGTCGGCCGCACTGTCGGCCAGCGTGTCGCGCAGGCGGCCGAGAGCATCGCGGGTCTGCTTAAGCAGGGCTTCCTGAGCCTGGGTGAGAATCGCGTCCATCACACTCCGGTTCTTGTCAAGCATTATACTCGACTTTGAGGACGTGGGCAGGAAGCCGCAGCTTTCGTGTCGGCATTGACGTGGAGCAACCTGACCGGCTGATCACGACCGGCGCCTTCGCCTTCAGTCGCAACCCCATTTACGTCGCCTTGGCCTGCGTGCCGCTCAGGCAGTTTCTTGTCTTCCCCATCTGGATAACCTTGGCCCATCTCCTGGGCGGCATCTGGCTATTGCACCGCCAGGTCTTGCGCGAAGAGGTGTTCCTGCGGCAGCACTATGGCGGCGAGTACGAGGCGTACGGGCTCTGCGACATTCGCTCTCTTTGGGCCGCATCGCTCGCTTCCACAAAGCCTACAAGTACTGATTCATTTCTACGTAACCCGGCTGGAGGAGGCGCGCCCCAACCGAAGGTGACCACAAGGGGAAGGGGGCTATCTGCTCGTCGAAGCGATCCCGTAGATCGCCGTACCCGCTAACACGCACCCCGCCTGAGAGAGCAGTCGCTCAAACCGTACACCAGTCTCGAAGGGCCGTTAGCCGTCGCTGGCCGATGCCGGGCACGCGCCGCAGGTCATCTACGGATGCAAACGGCCGCGCGGCGATGATCGCCGCCGCCAACGCCGGGCCGATGCCGGGCAACTGGCGCAGTTGGTCGGTCGTCGCCGTGTTCAGATTCACCCGCCGGTCGGCCGCGCCGGGCCGCGGGCCGAAGACCCGCCGGAATGGTTCCGGCCGCTCTCGCTCCATGATTGCCAGCAGCGCCGGCAGCCGATCGCGCCGCTGGCAGTAGTCCAGCAGCAACAACCCCTTGCGCGTTGTGGTCATCTCGCGGGTGAAGTCGCGGTAGACCTCCGGGAAGTGGTCGAAACACAGGCCGTCCAGTTCTTCGGCGCTGTAGTGATCGCTCAGAAAGCGGCGGATATCGGCGAGGGTGGCGGGCATAGGCAGTATGCAGTGTTCAGTGAGTCAGTAGGTCACTAGGTCAGTGGTCGTTGGGCGTTGGGCGTTCGTCGTTCGTTGCTCCCCGCCCCCTGGAACCTGGCCCCTTCTTGCCGCAGTCCGTAGTCTGTCGTCGGGCGAGAGGACTCGCCGGCGGCGGCCAGCAGTCTACTCCGGCGTGATCACCTTCAGCCCCACCCGCGTCAGCGTTGGCGGGTCGATGAGCATATTGGTATAGGAAGCATTGGCTAGCGGGCAGTAGCACTCCTTAGCAGCGATGCTGCGGCGGACTTCCTTGATCTTCTCGCCAAACCAGATGGCCTTGAAGTCGTAATCGTAATCGCGCAGGTTCCCGAGGTTGTCGGCGCGGACGCAGCACGGCCAGACCGTGCCGTCGGCGTAGATCTGGGCGCTGGCCCAACCCGCGTAGCAGTCGATGACCTGATCCTGCTCCTCCAGGATGCGCTTGACCAGCTTGTAGTACTCTACTCGGAACGCCTCGGTGATGCGCGAAACGCCCTTGTAGCGCTTGCTCTCCACGTAGGCGATAAGCCGGTCGATGGCCGCCTTGTAATCCTCCGGGCTGGGGGTGATGGGCAGGCCGACGGTGTCGAGCTCTACCCGCGGCTCGGCGATCTCGGTGATAAATTGGTCAGCGCCTGACTTGTCCGCGTACGCAATCAACTCGTCCAGATGGCCGACGCTGAAGACAGAGACGACGGAGTGGATGCCGATGGCCAGGTTGGGCAGCTCGTCGCGCAACGCCAGCAGTTGCCGCAACCGCTCCTCGAAGCGGATGAAGTTGCCGGGCACGCCGCGGATGAGATCGTGCTTCTCGCCCACGCCGTCGAGCGACAGGTTGATGATGAGTTGGCTGTCGGGGCAGGAGCGGGCGATGCGCTCGACTTTATCGGGGATGGTGGTGAGGATGCTGTTGGTCGGGATGTTGATGATGCCCGGCCGGCAATGCTTGTAGGCCAGTTGGGCCAGCTCGACGATGCCCGAGAACATGAACGGCTCGCCGCCGCTGATGGTAAACCAGTAGGGCGCGCGGCCGAGCGAGGCCAGTACTTTGTCCCACTCCTCCAGGTTCAACTCGTTCTCGCGCTTCATCCAGATGTTGCAGGTCAGGCAGCGCGAGTTGCAGCGCGGCGAGGGTGATAGCGTTATGTTAAGCGGCAGCATCTTCGGCCAGCCAAAGCGGCGGTAGGCCTGAAAGAGGGGCACGCGGGCGAGGACGCCCGGCATTGAATTCACAGTGTCTCTAGCTCCTTGGTCGTGGTTGCGATCTCCCAGACGGTATGGCTGCGGCGAGCCTTGTAATCGCGCCGGCCCAGCCAGCGGCCGTAGACTTCCAGGGCGACGACACGCGCCGTCCAGAGCAGTTGCTTCGGCCGCCAGTCGAGATGACGCAGCAGCAGCCCGGCGATCTTCCCGCCGCTCATCGTACTGACGGCGTAGCCCAGCCGGGCCTGCATCTCCAGGTGACCGGCGTAGATGCGTCGCCGCTGGCGCAGGAAGTCATCGATCGTCTCGGGGCCTTTGTTGTAGACGACGGCGTCGGGCACATACCTTACCTGGTAGCCCTGGCCGCGAATGAGCGGCTCGACGCTGGCCTCGTCCACGGCCGTGTGCGGCGGGATGCGCCGGAAGACGCGCCGGAAGGCGATCATCTCCCCCGCCTTGAAGCCCTCCAGGTTCATCTGGTGGTGCAGGTCCCACAACAAATGGGCCGCGAAGCCCATGAAGGTTGCCGGGTCGTTGACCGGCTCCGGGCGGCAGGCGGTCAGGCCGATCTCCGGATCAGTGAAGGGAGCGACGAGGCGCTCCAGGGCGTCCTCGGCCGGCAGCAGGTCGGCGCTGCTGAGCACCAGCACGTCGCAGCCGGCGTCCGCGATGAACAGGTTCATGGCCGACGCCTTGCCCTCGCGCGTCGGCTGGCTGATGAGGCGGATGCGCGGGTCGAGCGCCGTGGCGGCGCGGACGATGGCCTCGGTGTCGTCGGTGCAGCCGCTGGCGACGACGATGATCTCCGCCACCTCCACCTGCTCGAAGCGCGACTGGCGGATGCGGGCCAGCAATCGACCGATGTTGGCCGCCTCATTGTGGGCCATGAGGCCGAGGGAGCAGGTGACGGAGGACATAGTGGTTAGTGGGCAGTAGGGCAGTAGGTCAGTAGGTCAGTAGGTCAGTTGGTCGCCTGGTCGTTCGTCTTCCGCGGTCTGTGGTCTGTCGTCCCTCCGGCGGCGGTCGGCGGTCGGCCGTCGGCGGTCTATCGATAGAATTCCCCAATCGCCGCCGCCACCTCATCGACCGCCGCCTCGCTGAGGTCGGGGTACATGGGCAGCGAGAGGATCTCGGCCGCGGCACCCTCAGTAGCCGGCAGGCTATCAGGTCCATAGCCAAGGCGGGCGTAGGCTGGCTGGCGGTGGATGGGAACCGGGTAGTGGATGCCCGTGCCGATGCCCCGCGCGCGCAGGTGGGCGGCCAACGCGTCGCGCTCGGCTGACCGGATGACGTACAGGTGGTAGACGGGGCAATCCTCCGGACGCGTTGCCGGCAGACCAACGGGCAGCCCGGCCAGCGCCGCATCGTAGCGCGCCGCCAACCGCCGACGGATGTCGTTCTCCGCCTCCAGCTGGCGCAGACGGACGCGCAGGATGGCCGCCTGAAGCTCGTCCAGCCGGCTATTGAGGCCGGGGACGTCGCTGACGTACCGCTCGCGCCAGCCATACTGGCGCAGCAGGCGGACGCGCTCGGCCGTCGCCGGGTTGTTCGTCGCCACCGCGCCGCCGTCGCCCAACGCGCCCAGGTTCTTCGTCGGATAAAAGCTGAAAGCGGCGGCGTCGCCCATGGTGCCCACGACGCGCCCCTTGTAACGCGCGCCGTGGGCCTGGGCGCAGTCCTCGATCACCAGCAATCCGTTGGCGCGGGCCACGGCGAGGATGGGGTCCATATCGGCCGGCGCGCCGTAGAGATGGACGGGGACGATCGCCCGCGTCCGCGGTGTGATGGCCGCCGCCAGTTGCGTGGCATCGAGGGTGTACGTCGCCGGGTCAATATCGACCAAGCGCGGCGTCGCCCCGGCCAATTCGACGGCGGCCACGGTGGCAACAGCCGTGTGGCTGACGGTGATAACCTCGTCCCCCGGCCCCACGCCCAGCGCCCGCAGCGCAAGCAGCACCGCGTCTGTGCCGGAAGCGACGCCCACGGTTTGCCCGACGCCCAGCCAGGCGGCGAACTCCGCTTCGAAGGCGCTCACCTCGGGGCCGAGAATGTACCACCCGCCGGCCAGCACGCGCGCCACCGCGGCATCGATCTCCGGCCGCAACCGCTCATAGGCGGCTTTCAGGTCAACGAGGGGGATGTCCATCAGTGAGAAGTAAGAAGTTGGCAGGTTTCAGTGAGTCAGTAGGTCAGTATGCCAGTGCAGGAGTGATGGCTCTTTGAAGCTCCCTGGAACCTGGCCCCTACACATAGTGCTCCAGATTCTCCCGGAAGTAATCCATCGTGCGCGTCAGGCCGTCGCGCAGGCCGACCAGCGGCCGCCAGCCGAGCTTGCTGCGGATACGCCGGTAATCGCCGTAGTAGTCGCCAATGTCGATGCGCTTGCGCTCGGCCGGGAAAGACAGCAACTCGAACGCGCCACCCTGGTTGACCTCGATCAGCAGCCGGGCCAGGTTGAGCAGGTTGATCGGGTCGTCGCTGCCCAGGTTATAGATCTGCCCGTCGGCCACCTCGTTGGCGGCGACCATCAGCAGCGCCTCGACCACGTCGTCGACGTAATTGAAATCGCGTACCTGGAGGCCATCGCCGAAGATGGTCAGCGTCCTGTCCTCCAGAAGCTGGCGGAACCACCAGCCGATGAACGTCTGCCGCGCGTCGCGGATGCGCATGCGCGGCCCGTAGGTATTGGTCAGCCGCAGCGAAACGGTACGCAGGCCGTAGACCTGGTGGTAGACCATGTGGTACCACTCGCCGGCCAGCTTGTTGATGCCGTTCACGTCGGCCGGCCGGAGCGGGTGACGCTCGTCCACGGGCAGGTATTCGGGGCGGCCGTAGATCTGCCGCGTGCTGGCAAAGACCACCTTGGTCGCCGGATTGCCGTGGCGGCACGCCTCCAGAAGCGAGAGCTGGCTGCGGGCATTGATTTCCAGGTCAGTGTACGGGTCGGTCATGCTGTCGGTATGGCTGACCTGCCCCGCCAGGTTGAAAATGACGTCCTGCCCCTGCACAAGATAGCGCAGACCGTGTTCATCGCGCATGTCGGCGATGTTGACCCGCAGCTTATCCTCCAGGCCATGAACGTTGTAGACGTTGCCGCCATACTCCGGAATGAGCGAATCCACGAGCAGGACGTCAGCGCCCAAAGCCACCAGCCGGTGGGCCAGATTGGAACCGATAAAGCCCAGACCGCCGGTGATGAGAACGCGCTTGTCCTGGAAGAAAGCGAGATGGTCAGTGGGAACGGTCGGCATACGGATGGTTAGCAAGCGCGGGCGGCGTCTCAGCCGGGTTGGCTTGCGCTTCCTTGCGCCAGACCAACCGGCGCCAAAGTTTGGTCAAGTCGCGGGCTACCTGGGCCAAGCGACGAAAGCGGAAGAACTGCGATTTACCGTAGGCGCGGTGAAAGTGGTGGACGGGCGTCTCGGTTAGCCTGAAGCCGGCGTCCTGTACCTTCTTCATGAGTTCGACGCAGATGACGCCACTGTTTGCCTCCAGCTTGACCCGCTCGAAGACCTCGCGACGCATGAGCCGAAAGTCGCAGTCAACATCCTTCAGTCGCAACCCAAAGGCAAACTTGATGAAGCGCTGGTAGGTATGGCCGATGATAACGCGGTGCAGGGGGTCGTTGCGTTCGATCTTCCAACCGTTGATGAAGTCCACATCGTCGCTAACCAGCGCGGCGAGGTTCTTCAACTCGCGCGGGTCGTACTGGGCGTCGCCGTCGGTGTAAAAGATCCAATCCTTCGTCGCGCTATAGAAACCAGTGCGCAGCGCGCCGCCGTAACCGCGGTTCTGCGGGTGATGGATAACGCGCACTTCGTTGGGGTAGACGCGAGCTAGCTCATCCAGCACGGCCGCGGTGTGGTCCTGGCTGCCGTCATTCACGACGACGACCTCGTAGTCATCGGTCAATTCGCGCAACGTCAACAAGACGGTAATGACCATACTGCTGATCGTGCCCGCGTCGTTGTAGGCCGGAAAGAAGGCCGAGATGCTGTAGTCGTTCTTTGCCATGGCGATGCCGGGGTTATGATACCCGTTCCGTCACCTTTCGCCCACTAGCCGGCGTGTCGCCCTGCGCGGCCGCCTGTGCTATCATCGCCCCGTCTGGCGGCTCGTGCAGCCCACGCCGTCTGGCAGTAGAGCCATGCATCGAGGAGCACAGGAACCCGCGTTTAACCTCGCCAAGCCCTCGGCCGCACCGCCGGCCCTGACGGTCATTGTGCCGACTCGCAACGAGGCCGGCAACATCGGACCGCTGCTGAATCGCCTCAGTGCGGCGCTGGTCGGTGAATCGTTTGAAGTCCTGTTCGTTGACGACAGCACCGATGCAACGCCCCAGATCATCTCCGCGGAAACCACCGCGCGCGCCTTTCCGGTGCGCGTCATCGCCCGGCCGCCGGCGCGCCGCAACGGCCTAAGCGGCGCGGTGGTGGAGGGGATGGGCGCGGCCGCCGGACAGTGGTTGTGCGTCATCGACGCCGACTTGCAGCACCCACCGGAACTGATCCCCCGGCTGCTGGCGCAGGCCACGCGCACCGGGGCCGACCTGGTCGTCGCCAGCCGGCAGGCGGACTTCCTCGGCCCCGTCGGGCTCAGCCGGGCGCGGGCGCTGACGTCTCAAGTACTGACCATCCTCGCCCGCATGGTCTTCCCGCGGGTTCTGAAGAACGTCTCCGACCCGCTAACGGGGTTCTTCCTGGCGCGACGCGCAGCCATCAACACATCCGCGTTGCAGCCGGAGGGCTTCAAGATCCTCCTGGAACTACTCGTCCGCCATCCCGACCTGCGCGTGACGGAGCTGCACTTCGATTTCGCCCCGCGCCACGAGGGGCAGAGCAAAGCCGACCTGAACGAGGGAATGCGGTTTTTCCGCCATCTGACCCGGCTACGGCTGACCGTCAACCAGCACCTGGTCCGCTTCCTTGTTCTTATCGCCCTGGCCGTCGCGCTCAACCTGGCGCTGCTGGGCGGGCTGGTGGCGGGGGCTGGCTGGCCGGTGACGCGCGCGGCGCTGCTGGCCGGGGCAACGACGGTGGGCGCGGTCGTGCTGGGTGAGATGTGGGTCTTCAGCGACCGGCCGCGCGGTCCGGCCCGGCGGCGATTGGCGGCCGTCCTGCTGCTCAGCACGCTATTCCTCTTCGCCGTCTATCTACCGGTCATCTGGCTGCTGGCGGTCCGGCTCAGCGTCTCGTACCTGCTGGCCGGACTAGGGGCCATGCTCTTCGCCGGGTTCGTCTACTACGCCTTTTCGGAGCAGTGGATTTGGACGCGCGGCCTGATGATGCGGCCGCGCGCCAACACGTTCTACGACATCCACGGCATCGTAGCGATCGCCTCGCAAGTCCCGCTGGCCGATCTTGATCATTTCCAGACGCCAGTCGCCCCGGCGCGCGTCGACCTGCACGTGCGAATTGACCGCCACGGCACGCCCAGTCGCGTGCCCGGAGCCATCTGCTACGACGAACATCTAGGGCGCTTTGGCTTCGGTCTGACGGTTCTTCCGGGCGACTTCACCGAGATCGTGGTCTCGCCCCTTCTGGAAAGCTCGCCGGCGTTTGTGTATACCAACGTCGTCGAGCCGGTGCTGCGCTGGATGTTGACGACACGCGGCTACGTCCTGGCCCGCGCGGGCGGGGCGAGCGACGCGCCTGGCCGGGCGCTGCTCTTCACGTGGCAGCCGGACCTGGGTTACGGCCTGGCGCGACTGTGCGCTGGGCGCGATCTGGCCTTCCTGGGCGACGATCGGGTGATCATCAGCCGCGAGGGGCTGGTGCATGCCTTTCCCAAGCCGGTGACGGCCCGGCCGGAAATGCTGCCGCCCTTGGAACGCCGTGTCGGAGCGGCGCTGGCGCTGCGCTTTCAGCGCTGGCTCTACTCGCGGCCGGTGCGCCGGCTGGGCCTTTTCCTGAGCAACCGCCATCTCCCCGCGGCGACGGTGAACACCTACCTGGAACGGCTTATCCCGCAGCCGAAGTACCCGCTCAACGCGCTGGAGCCGGAAGTAGCCTACGGCGAAACCGCTACACCGGCCATTCTGCTGATGGCCACAAAGGCTGAAAGCACAGCCAACGTCGACGCTGTCGACCGGCTGCTAAACGAGGACGAGACCGCTTATGGCTTCCAACCCTATCCGCTGCTGGCCGGCGAATTGGCGGGCTGGAACGGCCGCGACTGGTTAGCCGAAGAGCGAGCCGTCTTGCGCGCCGGGCTGTCCGGCTGCGAGACCATAGTCTGGGAACCGGGCGAGCGCTGGTGGGACGAAATTGACCGCGTGGTTGGCTTCCGCTCGGGGCCAGGCGGGCCGGGACGCGCGCTCCTGCGGGTCAAGCCCGCCTGAATCCGATGCGCGGATCGCGCACGATAGGAGGCGCGCCACCGACGGGCGGGCACAGAACGGCGAACTCGACAGCCTGAACGACAAAACCTGTGACTTTTCCCTGATCATCAACATGGACTACCGCAAGCCCGCCATCTTTGGCGAGAACTGGTCACCCAGCCGCTATCAAGTGTTACCCTACTTCGCGGCCGAGCGCGAGGTGCTGGCCCGCCCGGACGTTACACGGATACTGGAGATCGGCTGCGGTAACGGCTGGAACATGAGTCGCTTCGCCCAGCATGGCCGCATTGCCTATGGTCTCGACGCCGTGCCAGAGCGCGTCGCCCTGGCCGCAGCGCACGGCCCGGCGCTCCTTGGCGACGGCCTGCGACTTCCCTTTGCCGACGACAGTCTCGATCTGGTCTATATCCAACACGTACTACACCATATCGGCGACCCGGCGCGGGCTTTGGAAGAGGCGCGGCGCTGCCTGCGACCGGGCGGGGTCCTCTTCCTTGTCGAAACCGTCGAGGACAGCCCCATCATCCGCTGGGGGCGGCGGCTCTATCCGAAATGGCTGGGCGACGAGATCAATGCGCCATTCACCTTCGCCGATCTGGCCGTGCTCGTGAGCGACAGCGGCTTTCGTGTCGACCGCGCCGGGCAATACAGCGTCCTCTTCTGGCTATGGGAAGTGCTGCCCGATCAGATTCCCGCGCTGGAAAAGCTGACGCCGGGAGCGGTCGCCCTCGAGCGCGTCTTGCAGCGCGCCGCCCGGCGTTTCAGCGCCCACTGCTACCTCGTCGCCGCAAAGGAGTCGCTTGTCTGACGTAGCGGCCGCAACCGGTCTAGGGCCGCGCCTGCAGGCGCTCGGCCGCCGTCCCGCGGTGCAAGGCGGCTTCATGGCCGCGGCAATGGTCGCCGCCGGGGGTTTCGACTACCTGGTCAACATCGTCGTCGGCCGCCGTCTGCCGCCGTCGGAGTTCTTCATCTTCGTCACTGTCACCGCCGTCATTCAGGTGATGGTGCAGGTCACCAACGTTATTCGCAACGTCGTCGCCTACTATACGGCTGAGGCCACGGTGGCCACTGACGCGCTGTCCCGCGTTGGCGACGTGCTGGGCCGCAGCTGGCGCTGGGCCGTGCGCTGGGGGTTGGTGGCGACCGCGCTCATGGCGCTGCTAAGTCCGGCGCTGGCCCGCTTCCTCCACATCCCCACCCCCTGGCCTTTGTGGTCGGCAAGCTTCGCCCTCTTGCTCCTCTTCCTGCGGCCGGTGACGGACGGCGCGTTGCAGGGCACACAGCACTTCATCGGCCTGGGCGCGGTGCAGATGCTCCAGTCGTTCCTGCGTCTGATCTTCGCCGCCGCGCTGCTCTGGCTCGGGGCGACGGCCGCCGGGGCCATATTCGCCCTGCCGCTGGGCAGCACAGTCGCGTTGGCGCTGGCCCTGCTGCTGCTCGGTGGCTACTTCCGCGCCCCTGCGCCGGCCGGCCGGCCGCGGGTTATAAGCTGGCGCTACTCGGCTACTACGCTGGCCGGGTTGCTGGCCTTTGCCCTGATGGCCAACATCGATCCCATCGTCGTCCGGCGGTTCTTCGGCGACGCGGCGGCCGGAGCTTATGCCCCCGTCGTCACGCTGGGAAAGATGAACCTGTTCGTGCCGCTCGGCATCGGCCTGGTGCTCTTTCCCAAGGCCACGCAGCGCCGCGCCGCCGGGCGCGACCCGCGGCCGGTGCTGTTGCTGTCGCTGGCGGCCACGCTGCTTCCGGGCCTGGCGCTGACCGCGCTCTACTGGCTGTGGCCGGGGGTCATCGTGCGCCTCGTCTTCGGCCCGGCCTATGCCGATCCGGGACCGCTGCTGGCGATGGTCGGCCTGGCAACGACGCTCTACGCGGGGGTAAACGTCTGGCTCCTCTACGCCCTCTCGCTCGAGCGGCGGGCTTTTGTCCTCGCCCTGGTTCTCGTCGTTACGGGGCAGATCGTCGCTCTCTGGCTGTTCCACGCGCGGCTGGAAACCGTCACGGCCATTATGATCGCCGCCGGGGCGCTCGGGAACGTCGCCGGCGCGTTGTTGACGCTGCCCGGAAGTCGGGGGATGTCACCCTAGGAATTCTGCCCATGCAGGCCCACTACCTCACGAAATCCGACTACAAGGTTGCCCGCACCTGCCCAGCCAAGCTCTACTACCTGAAGCAGGGCTACCCGACGCGCGACGACGAGGACGAATACCTGGCCGCACTGCGCGAGCAGGGCTACCTCGTTGAGGCGCTCGCGCGAGCGCTGTTTCCCGACGGCCGCTGGGTTGGCTACCAGGACAACGTCGAGGCCGCGGCATGGGAGACGATGGCCGCGCTGGACCGCGATCCCTGCACGCTATTCGAGGCGACGTTCATTAGCGGCAGCAAGATGGCCCGCGTGGATATCCTGCACAAACGCGGCAACGTCATCGAACTCATCGAGATTAAGTCCTGCGCCTTTGACCGTCCGAAGCACGACGAACTGACGCGCGCCGCCGGCAGCCTCTTCCTGTCGGCCCGCAAGCCGGCCGCATTGCTGGCCGATTGGCAGCCCTATATCGAAGACGCCGCCTTTCAGACTTGCATCCTGGAGGACATCTTCCCCGAAGCGCAAATCGTCCCCTTCCTGCTCATGCCTGACACCAGCCGGCCTAGCGCCATTGACGGCCTGCACCGTTACTTCGAGGCGCGCACGCTCGACAGCGACGTGGATGGGCGACACCTGCCTACGGCGGAATACAAGGGGGACGTGCGCGAGTTGCGCCGCGGCTTGTTTCTGGCGCGGGTTGACGTTCGTCGCGAGGTGGCCCTGGTGCAGGCTGAGGTACGCCGTCTGGCCGACGAATACGCCGGGGGGCTCGTGCCGGCGCTGCGGCGGCTGCCGCAAGCCCCTTCGGTGCGGTGCCGCAAGTGCGAGTACCGCGTGGAGGACGGCGACCGGCGCGGCTTTCACGATTGCTGGGGCGACCTTGGCGCGCCCAAACCCCACATCCTTGACCTGTACCACGTCGGTACGCTGGGCGGCCGGAAGAAGCCGCTGGCCGACGAGTTGATCGCCGCCGGAAAGGTGAGCCTATTTGACATCCCGGAGCGGTCCCTGGCCGGCGACGGCCCCGTCGCCACCCGCCAGCGAATCCAGCTGCGCTACAGCCGCGAAAACCGCGAGTGGGTCAGCGACGAGTTGGGCGGCGTGCTGGCGGCGCTGCCCTACCCCCACCACTTCGTGGACTTCGAGACCTGCGCCCCGGCCATCCCGCGCTATCGCGGCCTTCGTCCCTTCGAGCCGCTGGCCTTCCAGTGGTGTTGCCAGACGGTCGCGGCGAGAGGCGCGAAGCCCGTCCACAGCGAGTGGTTGCAAACGGACGACGCCTTCCCCAACGTTGCCTTCGTGGGCGCGCTGCGGCGGCAACTGGGCGAACAAGGCGCGGTTCTGGTCTGGTCTGACCATGAAGCCACCATCCTGAAGGCGATCCAGAAGCAAATGGCCGAGCGGGGCGAAGGGGACTCGGAAATCTATGCCTGGCTCAGTCGCTTCCTAACCGGCGACCGGCTGGTGGATATGAACAAGCTCACCCGACGCCACTACTTTCACCCGCGCATGGGCGGCAGCACATCGCTCAAAGTCGTTGCCGACGCGGTCTGGCAGGCTGATAGCTCTATTCGGGCGCGCCTGCCCCAGTACATCCTGGAGACGCCCGACGGTGTTGCCAGCCCCTATGCTGCGCTGCCTCCGGTGGAAGTCGGCCAGCGCCGGCTGGCAGTCGTTGAAGGAACCGGGGCGATCCTGGCCTACTACGCGATGATCGAGCGTTCGGTGGCGGGCGCGGTCATGGAAGCCGAGCGCTGGCGGCATCTGCTGCGCCAGTACTGCAAACTGGACACGCTGGCCATGGTCATGGTCTGGTGGCGCTGGCTGAGCCTAACCGGGCAAGCGGAATAGCAAGACGGAGAGATTCACCCCCGTCGGCGGCGTGCCGTTGGCGGCGCGGAAACGATAGTCAAGCCGGTCCCCGGCCGGGCGGCCGGCCGTGTCGAGATAGTCTGGATGTTGCGGCATGGCCTGGGCCGCCGCGGCCACGACAATCGGGTAATCCTGGCGTCGCGCAAAGAGGATGATGGCCGCCCGCGATCCTTGGGCGTTTTGCAGCGCGAGGCTCACGCTCTCCAACAGCGATTTCTGTCCGCGCCACCGACAGCACTCAGCGGCGAGCAGGACCGCACCTGCGTCGCGCGCCCGCAGCCCGATCGCCCCATAAGCCTCCAGCGACTTCTCGCTCATTGTCTTGCTGCGGCGGCCCGCGCTGGCCCAAAGCAACTGGTCGCGTAGGTCGCCATCGGTCTGAATCGGGTCTGTCAGGCGCTCAAGCTGCCGCCCGGCCTCTTGAATGAGCCGCAGCACTTGCTCGCGCCGCTCCTCGGCAGTTGCCGGTTCAGTTGCTCGGTGGGCATGGCCCGACAGGGACGGTAGGGGGTGTGAGCGTGCGTCGCGGCCGCCATACTCCCGCAACCACTGTTTGAAGAGCAGGCTGTCGGCCCAGAATTGCCCGCCGGTGGAGGCAATGACGCCGTAGTTGCGCAGCCGGTCGGCGGCGGCGGCCGTTTCGGCCTCGCTATAAGGTAGCCGCGCAACCGGCTTCTCCGCCGCCACGGCCGCCAGCACGTCGCGCTCCACGTCACTGAAGTTGCGCCACCACTGCTCGAAATAGGGGCCTAACTCCGAAGCGAGGCGACGCGTCACCTCGAGCGTATTAGGCTGCTGACCACTCTGCTTATAGGGCAGCCACACCGCGGCCGTGGCCTGGACAAAGAACGGCAGCGACCCGGCGATGTGGCGCACGTAGGCCACATCCTCATCGTCGGTGGCGATCCCCACTCGTCGCGCGGGGACGCGCACCAGATCATTCAGTTCATCCGGACTCAGGCCGGACAGGTAAATGGGCGTCGGGTGAAAAATGTTATAGAACGGAGAAGTCAGCGGCAGCCCGACGAAGTTGCCCAAGCGGTACAGGTCCCAATACGAAGCGGTCACGTAGCCAAGCTCATAGTCCCAGATGCTGGCCAGGGCGCGTAGCTCGGTCATGAACTCCTGGCCGAAGTCGGAGGTTCGCAACCGGTCAAACTCATCCATGAGCAGCACGACTCGCCGATCCGCCAGCTCGTAGAGCAGCGACTCGACGGCATAGGCATCGGCCACAAGGGCACTTCCGGCCGCCTGACGGGGCGAGAGAAACGCAAGTAACTGGCGGTAAGCCCGGCTATAAAAATCGACCGGCGACTTGCAGGCGGACACGTCAACGTAAACCGTGGCAAAGCGCTGCGCATCCGGCAAATAGGTCGCCATGACCTGGGGGTGGCTGACGTGTTGCAGGAAGGAGGTCTTGCCCGCGCGGCGCAAGCCGAGCACGCTGACACACTGAACCTGCGGGCCGGCCAGCGTCTCGAAAAACTGCCGCGTCTGTCGGGCCCGGCCAAAGAAGTCGGTCGGCAGTTTTACCGGCGGGCCGACAAGGTAGGGCGTGGTCATCGGCCGCCCGCCCTCGCCGATGGAGGCTGGAGGAGCGGATCGGTTACCGCCTCGCGCGCCAGCTGCGCAATTGCCAAATCCACGTCGGCGGGGTGAACGAGACCGCCCTGTTGCCGGGCATTCATCAGGCTGAACAGGCGGTGGCAGAGCAGCTGGATGCGGAACGGCCGGCCTTCCGTCGCCCGCCAGATGCGCTCCATGGCCTCATCGTCCCATGTCAGAACGCCGGCGGATGGGGCGCGCATCAGACTGACGGCCGCCTCATGGTTCAGTGGGCCGAGCTCTATCCTCGCCGTCAGGTCAAGCATCGGTCGCCAGAAGGAATCCAATAAGCCGTAACTGCCGCTGAAAACAAATATTAGCCGCTCGCGGTGTTGCACCTGGGAGCGCAACCAGGGCAGAAGAGCCTCGTCGAGAGCACCATCATCTATGCCCGCGCGCAACTGCTCCAGTTCATCGACCGCCAGCAGCACACAGTCGTCGCCGGGCAGGCTCTGCTCCAGGTAGTCCAGCATCCGTTCGGCAACGGCATAGGCCGAATCGCTGCCGGCGCGACCCTCGGGCAGGCGATGGCTCAGGCCAAAGACAGCGATCTGGCGGTACACGTCGCGGCTCAGGCGACGCAACCATTCATCGGTGCGACTGCCGGCCAGCCGTTGAAGATCGATATAGGCCGGCAGGAGGCGGCGCGGGCCGCCTTCACGCAACGGCCGCCCGCGCTCGCCGTGTACGATTTGGTAAAGCGTAGACGTTTTGCCAATGCGCCGCTCGCCAAAAAGCAGCAGTGGATTGGGGCGACCAGCCGCAGCCAGATTTTCAAAGGCCCAGGCGAACACATCTTCGCGGCCGACATACAGCGACTCAGTCGCGCCCGTCAACGGGCGACCGACCACATAAGGATTGGGGCGCGGGTCGCCGACCGGCCCTGCAAACGATTTGCCGGACGGCTCAACCGCGCCGGTCGGGGAGACAACGGCCGTGCCGGCACTAGACCACACTTCATTTTCACTGATCAGCGGCGCGTGCCGGCGCAGCGCCCGGGCCAAATGCGCGATCGAACGCGAACGCTTGGTGAAGTGCCAGCTGGCGCCCTCGCGCAGCAGGTAGCGCATGGCGTCGCCGCTGCGTTCGGAGAAGGCGACGATGGGCAGACGCGGAAGTTGCCGCCGCGCCTCGCGCACAAAACCGAGGACAGCGGCCAGGCTCTCGCTATCGGCATCGAGCAGCAGCATGTCGAAGCTTGTGTCGTGCCGCAGCCGCTGTAGAGCCAGGCCCAGTTCCGGCTCAATGGCAAAGGCGAAGTCAGACGTTTGGGCCAGCACGGCCGACGGAAAGGGACCGGCCGCCTCAACGGCGGATTGAAGAAATCCGCGGCCGACGCACAGCGTCTTCTGTTGGTCCAAGCGCGCAGTCGTCAGTGAAGCAACCATGCCACCCGTGCCACCCCGGCCGGTCCGCTGCCGGCCGCCACATGAGCGCGCGGCAAGGCAAGGCAAACGGCCGAAAAACTAAGCGGTTTGTCGCCCCGACGTGAACCGATACAAGTTGTGGGTACTTCCGATAAGTCGTAATTGACGCAAGGCGCGACGCAATCAGGGCGCGGCCCCGGCGTCGATGGCTGCATTATAGGTAGTTAGTCCTATTTACGCAAGATGCATGTGCCGCCAACTGCGAGCCGGCAGCGACGGCCGCTACGCGTCGCTCAGCAGCGCCGCGTAGAGTTGCGCGAGTTGCCCTGCGGCCGCTTGCCAGGTAAAGCGCGCCACCTGTCCCCGTCCGGCGGCGATCAGCCGCTGCCGCGCGCCGTCGTCGTCCAGCAGCCGCAGCATCGCGGCCGTCCACGCCGCCTCGTCAGCGGGTGGCAGCATCAGCGCCGCCGGCTCGCCGCCCGTCTGCGCTACCTCGGGCAAGCTGGAGGCGTCGGAACTAACAACCGCCACGCCGCAGGCCATCGCCTCTAGCAGCGGCAAGCCAAAACCCTCATAGAGACTCGGAAAGACGAACAGGTCGGCGGCGGAATAGAGCGCGGGCAAATCCTCATCGGCCACGAACCCCGCCAGCAGCACCCGCTCCGACAGTCCTTGCCGGGCGATCTCTACCGCCAATCCTTCCGTCAGCCAGCCCTTGCCCCCGGCGATCACCAGCGCGTGCGGCTGCCGTTCCGCCACGGCACGGAAGGCGCGGACAAGCAACTCGTAGTTCTTACGGGGCTGCACAGTACCCACCGCCAGCACATAGGGGCGGTTGCCCAGACCGTAGCGCGCCCGCAGCGCCGCCAGCGCCGCCGCGTCGGTCACCGGCCGAAAGCGCTCGTTCACGCCGCTATAAAGTACCGTCACCTTGCTCTCCGGCACGTTCCAGACCGCGGCCAGGTCGCGCCGGGTCGAATGCGAATCGGCCAGGACATGGCTGGCGCGGCCGACCGACCACGGCACAACGCGGTTGAGATAAGCCACCAGGTTGTTGGGAAACGTCGCCGGGTAGTGGACGAATGACAAATCGTGCACCGTCAACAGCGTGGGGATGCCGCCACCGACCGGCGGCAGCACGAAATCAGGCGAGTGGAACAGGTCGAGCCGCCCGGCAAAGGTCTGGACGGGCAGCGGTAACCGCGCCCGATACCACAGCCGGTAGAGCCAGCGCTCATCCACCGGCGCGGGCCGGTGCAAGACATTGGGCGCGACGGGCAGTGACTCAGGCACGGCGGGGACAGCCGGAGGTCGGGCGGAGAAGAGAGTGTAGTCGTAGCCTGGCGCCTCGGCCACAACGGCACGGACGAGTTCGCGCGTGTAACGGCCGATGCCGCCGCCCTGCGTCAGCGCCGCCGTGGCGTCGATGCCGATAATAGTCCCGCGCCGACCGGCCATCAGTCGACGTCGTTATAGGTCCAATGGCGGTTGGCGAAGAAGTTCCAGAACAGAACGACGACAACCGCCACGCCCAGCGACAGATTGTCGGCCAGCCGGGTCGTATAGGCCTGGAGAGCGCCAACGTTGCCAACCAGCGAGCGGAAGATCGGCGTCATCACAAAAACAATGGGGATGCGAATGAGCACGCCGACGGCGCTGACGATAAAAAACATGGTGAACTGCCGGCGGCGCGAACGCGAGCGGGAGTCGGGGTACGTCCAATAGCGGTTCCAGAGGAAGTTACTGCACACTGCGGCGACGAAGGAGATCGTCGAGGCGATTGACGGTCCAAGATGAGTGATGGTGTAATCGCTCAGCCCGGCTTGCGCCAGCAGATCATAGAGCCGCTGGCCGGGCCCTAGCATGGTGTTAACCGGACTCAGCAGCAGATTAAAGATGCCAAAGTCGACGACAAAACCAATGGCCCCCACAATCAAAAACTTGAGAAAACGTTCGGTTTCTCGTGGCTTAAGACCAAAGCGGCCCGAAGCGTGCGCGAAGCGTGCGATCATTCGTGACATCCCTTACCGGCCCTGCTGCGGCGGCTTAAGGCGGGGCCACTCTCCGGCCCTTTCGCCGCCACTGACCCCCATCTCAAAGTCGCGTAGGGCGAGCAGTTGCAGCAGCCCGACCATTGCCCCTATATGGACGTAGATATTGTTCACGTATAGTTTATCCACCATATGGTGGACTGCCAACGCTGCCCAGGCCGCCAGCAGCCCTACGGCCACCCCACGCTCAGGCCACGGCAGCCGTCGCGCGAGGCGCGTCGTCTGAGCCGTGACAACCAGCCAGAGCAGCCCGTAGGCCAGTAGCCCCGGCGCACCCACTTCGGCCAGTAGCGTCAGATAGTAGTTGTGGGCGTGGCCGAGGGCATCCGGCCAGTTGATAAGCGCGTAGCGGGCGTAGGCGGCCTCGTAGTTGCCGAAGCCGACGCCCGTCCAAAGATCGTCGCGGGCCATGTCCACGGCTGCCTGCCAGTGGGCCAGCCGCTCCAGCACGGCATAGTTGGCGTCGTTGATGTCCGTGCCGCGCACATCGCCCAGTGTGAACTCACCGGCAAAGCCCGCCAGCCGGCCGGTGATCGACAGCGCCGGCGCGAAGCCCGCGCGCGCGCCCAGCAGGAGTCCCCCGCCCAGCACCGCCGCAGCCGCTACTCCCAGCACCACGCCGGCCGCCGGGCGGCGGGCGCTGAATAGAACAAGCACGGCCGCCCCCGCCAGGAAACCCAACCACGCCCCGCGGCTCCAGGAGAAAACAAGCGCCAGCGACGCCGCCACCGCGCAGACCAGCGCGAAAGCCAACCAGAGCCAGCGCGACGGCCAGGCGCCCTCCGTTGATCGTCGGAGGCTTCCGCGGTCTAGAACGAGGCCCAGGGCCGCTCCGGCCGCCAGCAGCGCCGTGAGGTTCATGTAGCCGCCAAAGGGATTGGGTTGCTCGAAGGTGCCATAGGCGCGATAGAAGCGGCCAAGAACCAGGAAGTGCTCCGGCCCATCGCCGCGCAAGCCGAACTGCCAGATACCGATGGCGGCTTGCGACAGCCCGGCCACCAGGAGCAGCGCCAGCAGCCACCGGGTGATGGCCGCCGGGCCGGCGGGTCGGCGGGCCGGGTCGGTCGCCAGGTCTACGACGAGCCAGACGATGAGGCCCATCTCCAGCCACTTGAGCAACTCCACTAGGCCCAGGGCGACCGAAGGCGCGTCGAGCAGCGAGACGAGGCCAACCAGGACGAATAGCAGCCAGGGCAGATTCAGCGGCGTGAAGGGCACGACCAGCCGCCGCCGGGCCAGGCACGACGCCAGCCACGCCGCCAGTGCCAGCAGCAGCGCCAACTGACCGCTGTCGAGCAGCCCGACGCCGAGGGTAGCCATACCCTGCGCGGCGCGCACGTTCTCCAGCGCGCCCCAGGGGCCCAGGAGAAGCGCAAGTCCGAGCCCTAGCAGCGGGAAGATGAGCGTCAGGATGGCCGCCGCCCCGCCAAGCGCCAGCGCCGCGGCCAGCGGGAGAGGCAGGCGAACAATGGCCAGCGCGACGGCCACGGCAAGCACGACTAACGCCAGACGCGCTCCGGCTTGCCGCGTCCCACCTGACAGAAGGCTCATCCGTTCAATCAAAGCCGCTGCCGGAAGTAGTCAATGGTCTGGCGCAGCCCATCGGTCACGGGGACCCTCGGCTCCCAGCCGAGTAGCGTCCGCGCGCGGGTAATATCCGGCCGCCGCACCTGGGGATCGTCCACAAACCGGTTGTCGGTCGGCTCGACACAAATGACCGGCGACCGGCTATCGGCTAGCGCCACGACCATCTCGGCCAATTCCATGACCGACATTTCGGTATGGGGGTTGCCGATGTTGACGGGCATAACCTCGGCCGAGTGGAGCAGACGGTAGATGCCCTCGACCAGGTCGCTGACGTATTGAAAGGCGCGGGTCTGGGTGCCGCGACCGTAGACGGTGATCGGCCGGTCGGTCAGGGCCTGGTAGATGAAGTTGGGCACGACGCGGCCGTCGTTCAGGCGCATCCGAGGACCATAGGTGTTGAAGATGCGGACGATGCGTGTGTCCAGACCGTGGTAGCGATGATAGGCCATCGTCATCGCCTCGGCGAATCGTTTGGCCTCGTCATAGACGCCACGCGGGCCAATCGGGTTGACATGTCCCCAGTATGACTCCGGCTGCGGGTTCACTTGCGGGTCGCCGTATACTTCGGACGTAGAGGCCAGCAGGTAACGCGCGCCTTTATGCTTGGCCAGGCCGAGCGTGTTGTGGGTGCCCAACGAGCCAACCTTGAGCGTCGGGATGGGATGCTCCAGGTAGTCGTTGGGGCTGGCGGGCGAGGCAAAATGCAACACCGCGTCGAGCGGGCCTTCAACGTAGATGTATTGGCTGACGTTATGCTTGATAAAGCTGAATCGCTCGTGCCCAAACAAATGGGCGAGGTTATCCATGTTGCCGGTGATCAGGTTGTCCATGCCGATGACCGTATGGCCCTCGGCTATGAAGCGGTCGCTCAGGTGCGACCCCAGAAACCCGGCCGCGCCGGTGATGAGTACGCGCATAGTTTCTCCAGTTAACACAGGCCCCGCGGGGGTCGGCTTCGGTCGCGCGGGTGGCGCAACCGTGGTTGCAGACCATGATTCTACTCCGTGCGCCGGACGTGGTCGAATAAGGGGAATGAGCGCCGGGTTTGCGCCGGCAGACAGGCCACGCCCCGCGCGCAGCGTGCTATAATCTCTCTCTATGAAATCAGTACCCTTCGCCCCCCTCGGCGCGCAGACAGAGGAACAGGACTCCGGCCTCGTGCCGGACGTCGACATTCACGAGCGACGTAAGGCCGACCATATCCGCATCAACCTGGAAGAGGACGTGGCCTTCAAAGCGCTGTCCAATGGGTTGGAGAAGGTCTTCTTCATGCACCGCGCGCTGCCGGAACTCGACCTTGCAGCGGTCGATACCTCCACCTCAGTCCTCGGCAAGTCGCTGAGGACGCCGCTGCTCATTTCCTCCATGACCGGGGGCACAGAGCGGGCGCGGGCCATTAACCGCGAGCTGGCCGCCGGGGCCCAAGCCGCGGGGCTGGCGATGGGCTTGGGGTCCATGCGCGCGGCCATCGAAGACCCGGCGCTCGCGTCCACCTACCAGGTGCGCGACGTGGCTCCGGATATCCTGCTGTTCGCGAACCTCGGCGCCGTGCAACTCAACTATGGCTACGGCCTTGATCAATGCCGTCGGGCGGTAGACATGATCGCGGCCGACGCGCTGATTCTGCACTTTAACGCCCTGCAAGAAGCGGTACAACCGGAAGGCGACGGCAACTTCGCCGGGTTGCTGGGTAAGGTGGAGGCGATTTGCCGCGCGCTGCCGGTACCGGTGGTTGCCAAGGAAGTTGGCTGGGGCTTCTCGGCTGAGGATGCGCGGCGTCTGGGCGAAGCCGGCGTGGCCGCCATCGACGTGGCCGGGGCAGGCGGCACGTCGTGGAGCCAGGTGGAAATGTACCGCGCGCCCACAGCCCGGTTGGCCCGTGTGGCTGGTGCGTTCATTGACTGGGGCATCCCGACGGCCGTCTCTATTCGCTACTGCCGCGAAGCCGCGCCCCATCTGCCCATCTTCGCCAGCGGCGGTATCAAGAACGGCATCGAGGCCGCCAAGTGCATCGCCCTGGGGGCGTCTCTCGTCGGGCTGGCCGGCGAATTCCTGCGCGCCGCCGACCGCGAGGGCGCGGCTGGCGTGGTGGAACTGGCCGAAACCATTACCGATGAGTTGCGCGTGGCCATGTTCTGCGCCGGCGCGGCCGACCTGCCCGCGCTCGCTCGCGTGCCCCTCCATACTGAGTTCTAGGCAAGCAGCCAAAGCGCACGACAATTGGGCGCTAATCTGTGTAATCTGCTTAATCTGTGATTTCATTCCCCCATGACCAACGAACTTGAGAGCCTCACGGCCGACTACCTGCCGGCCATCGAAGACGAAATGCGCGCGGTACTGCGCGCCGATGGCGCGGGCGCGGGCGATCCCTTCTATGGCATGATCCACTACCACATGGGCTGGGCCGATGAGGCGCTGCGGCCGGCGGGCGGCAACAGCGGCAAGCGCATCCGGCCCCTGCTCTGCCTGCTGGCTTCCGCCGCGGCCGGGGGCGACTGGCAACAGGCCGTCCCCGCCGCCGCGGCCATCGAAATCCTCCACAACTTCTCCCTCGTCCACGACGACATTCAGGACAACAGCCCAACACGCCGCGGCCGTTCCACCGTGTGGACGCTGTGGGGCCAGCCGCAAGCCATCAATACCGGCGACGCCATGTTCGCCCTGGCTCACCTGGCGATGAGTCGTCTCGCGGAGCGGGGGGTGGAAGCGACGCGCGTGGTGCGCGCCCTGCGGCGCTTCGACGAGACCTGCGTCGGCCTGACCCGCGGCCAGTACACTGACATGAGCTTCGAGACGCGCCCGGCGGTCACTGTCGAAGAGTACATAGCGATGATCACCGGCAAGACGGCGGTGCTGATCGCCCTGTCGGCCGAACTCGGCGCGCTAATCGCCGGGGCCGACGACGAGCGCGTAGCCCATTTTGCGGCTTATGGCCTGGCTTTGGGGCTGGCCTTCCAGATTCAAGACGACTTACTGGGTATCTGGGGCGATGAACACTTGACCGGCAAGTCGGTGGCGACCGACATCGCTACGCGCAAGAAGACACTGCCCGTTCTCTATGGCCTGGCGCAGAGCGCCGACCTGCGCGACCTGTACGCCGAAGTCGCTACTGGCGTAGGCGACGCGGCCTTTGTTCGCCACGCCGTGACCCTACTCGATGGGGTGGGAGCTCGCGCCTATACGGCCCAAGAAGCGACGCGCTACACTCAAGGGGCGATTGCCAGCCTCGCGGCCGCCCTACCCACGGGCAGGGCGGCGACAGCTCTGGACCAGCTAACGGATATGCTTCTCCGTCGCGATTACTAGAGGGCGATCCTGCGGGTTCGCCCTCATCTTCAACGCCGTCACGGGTCTAAAGGGGGCAGACACGCAGGTCTGCCCCTACATGACAAACAAAAAGAGACCGGCGGCCTTGCGGTCGCCGGTCTCTTTTTGTTAATTCAATGAACCACGGCGCTAGTCGCCCGGTTCCTCCCAGTCCTCTTCTTCACCCTCGACTTCGGCGTCCTCGTCGTCGTCTTCCCAGTCGTCCTCATCGTCGTCCCACTCCTCAACTTCCATGCCCTCCGCGTCTTCGAACTCGGAGACAAGCGTCAGGCGGGAAGCATCGGCAGCGGCGGCGGCAATTGCGGCCAGGATTTCGTCGTCGGTGTCGTCATCGATGAGCGCGCTGCTCGTCAGGCGGCCGATCGCCTGGTCGGTGTCAAAAAGCACGCCCTCCGGCAATAGCATAGGCTCCTCGTCGCCGGTCCGGAAGCCGGTGCCGGCGGGGATAAGCTTGCCGATGATGACGTTCTCCTTCAGGCCAACCAGCCGATCTTCCTTGCCCGCGATGGCCGCGCCGGCCAGCACCTTGATCGTATGCTGGAAGGAACTGGCCGACAGGAAGCTGTCGGTGTTAAGCGACGCCTTGGTGATGCCCAGCAGCACCGGCTCGGCCTGCGCCGGCTGGCCGCCCTCGGCGATCACTTCCTCATTCTTCTCATGGAAGATCGGGGCCTCGATCAGGTCGCCGGGCAGCATGTCGGTGTCGCCCGATTCCGTGACCACCACCTTGCTCAGCATCTTGCGGATGATGACCTCAAAGTGCTTGTCGTGGATGTTCTGGCCCTGCGGCCGGTAAACCTGTTGCACCTCGCGCAGCAAGTACTGCGTCACCGCGTCGCGCCCCAGAATCTCAAGGATGCGGTGCGGATTGCGCGAGCCTTCGGTCAACTGATCGCCGGCATTGACATGCTGGCCGTCGCCGATGAGCAGGCGGACGCCCGCCGAGATCTCATAGTCGCGCTCCTCGCGGCTTTCCCACGTGACGCGCAGGCCGTTCTCATCAAGCGTTACCCGGCCGGGATGCCGGGCGACGACGATCTCGTCGCCGCTTTCCGCCAGCGTTTCGCCCAACTGTACTTCCTGGCTATTCTCGACCAGAACTTCCCAGTTGGCGGGCACCTCGTAGACGTCGTCGACCAGCTTCACGTCGCTAACGAAGACGTGGCGCACGCCGTCGATGATGCGCAGCGCGGCAATGCCGCCGATCTCGGTCATCACAGCTTCGCCCTTCGGCCGCTGGCGCGCCTCGAACAATTCCTCGACGCGCGGCAGACCTTGAGTGATGTCGCCGCCGGCCGACGCTGTACCGCCGGTATGGAACGTGCGCAGTGTCAGCTGCGTGCCCGGCTCGCCGATGGACTGGGCCGCCACGATGCCGACGGCGGTGCCCAGTTCGACTGGTTTGCCGCGGCCCAGGTCAATGCCGTAGCACTTGCGGCAGATACCCAAACGCAACTCGCAGGTCATCGGCGAATAGACGTAGACCTGCTCCACGCCCATGGTATCGACCGCCTCGGCCGTTTCAGCGGTGAAGTAGTCGCCGTCGGCAACCACGATCTCGCCCGTCGCCGGGTCGGCGATCGTCTCCGCGGCCACACGGCCAATCAGGCGCTCGGTAAGCGTCTGCTTGCCGAAGTTATCGACGCGGCGAACGTAGATGCCCTTGTTCGTGCCGCAGTCCTCTTCCATGATGATGATATCCTGCGCCACGTCGACAAGGCGACGGGTCAGGTAGCCGGCATCGGCCGTGCGGAGCGCGGTGTCGGCCAGACCCTTGCGCGCACCGTGGGTGGAGATGAAGTACTCCAGCGCGTCGAGGCCCTGGCGGAAGTTCGACTGAATGGGCACCGGGATGATGCGGCCCTGCGGGTCGGCCATAAGGCCGCGCATCCCCGCCAGCTGGGTAATCGGGCCGAAGCCACCCTTACCCGCGCCAGACAGCGACATCAACGCCAGCGGGCCGTTGGGGTCCATAGCCTGCTTCACAGCGTCGGCGATGTCGTCTTTGGCCTCATTCCATTGCTCGATCGTGCGCTGGTACTGCTCTTCTTCGGTGAGCAGACCGCGTCGGAACTGGCGGTCGATCTCGTCCACGCGCTTGCGCGCCGTATCCAGAATCTCCTGCCGTTCCTGCGGGATGGTCAGGTCAGCCACAGCCACGGTCGTGCCCGAAACGGTGGCAAACCGGAAGCCTATATCCTTGATCGCGTCGACCATCTCGATCGTCGCGTCATCACCCAGCACCTGGTGGACACGGTTGATGAGGGAATTCACACCGCCCTTATCCAGCTGGCGATTGATAAAGCGCGCCGGCTCGGGCAGCGCCAGGTTAAAGATCACCCGCCCCGGCGACGTCTCGATGATGCGGGTCACCGGCTCGCCGTCGGTATAACGGATATGGCCGTCGTCGCTCCAGTAGGTCGGGGTCAGCACCTTGATCTTGGCATGGATGTCCAGATAGCCCAGTTCATACGCCGTCTCGACCTCTTCAAGGCTGCTGAACAGACGACCCTCGCCCTTCAGGCCGTCGCGTACCATCGTGATGTAGTAGACGCCGAGCACCATGTCCTTCGACGGACCGACGATGGGCTGACCATCGGCCGGCTTCAGCAGGTTGCGCGTGGCCATCATCATGCTCGTGGCCTCGGCTACCGCCTTGTCGGACAGAGGCACGTGAACAGCCATCTGGTCGCCGTCAAAGTCGGCGTTGAAGGCGGCGCAGACCAGTGGGTGGAGCTGGATCGCCTTGCCCTCGACAAGTTTGGGCATGAACGCCTGGATGCCCAGACGGTGCAACGTCGGCGCGCGATTCAGCAGGATAGGCCGGCCCTGGATCACTTCCTCCAGCACCTCCCAGACTTCCGGCGGTTGGCGCTCCATGAAGCGCTTGGCGCCCTTCACGTTGCTGGCGTAGTTATACTGGACGAGCTTGCTGATGACGAACGGCCGGAACAGCTCCAGGGCCATCGTCTTGGGTAGACCGCACTCGCCCATGCGCAACTTGGGGCCAACGACGATGACCGAGCGGCCGGAGTAGTCAACGCGCTTGCCGAGCAGGTTGCGGCGGAAGCGGCCCTTCTTGCCCTTCAGCATGT
>CAZSOD010000023.1:0-30853 GCA_964608255.1 uncultured Ardenticatenaceae bacterium | reverse complement strand
ACCGGCCGCATCGTGGCCGACCAGGTCGACCCGCGCACCTACACCGAGTTCATCGCCGAGGCCGTCGAGCCGGACTCCTACCTGAAGTCGCCCTACTACAAGCCGCTGGGTTACCCGGACGGCATCTACCGCGTCGGCCCCCTGGCCCGGCTGAACCTGATCGACCGTGTGGGCACGCCGCGCGCCGACGAGGAGTGGGCCGAGTTCCGCATGCTGGAGCGCGGCGCAACGCTGAGCTCTTTCCAGTACCATTACGCCCGGCTGATCGAGATGCTCTTCTGCGTCGAGAAGATCGAGCAGCTCCTGCGCGGGCCGGAGATCCTCAGCGACCACGTCCGCGCCAAGGCCGAGCCGAACTGCACGGAGGGCATCGGCGTCAGCGAAGCGCCGCGCGGCACGCTGCTCCACCACTACAAGATCGACCGCAAGGGCCTCATGCTGTGGGCCAACATGGTCATCGCCACCGGCCACAACAGCCTGGCGATGAACAAGGGCGTCTATCAAGTGGCGCGCCACTTCGTCCACGGCGACAAGATCGAGCAGGGCATGCTCAACCGCGTCGAGGCGGTCATCCGCACCTTCGACCCGTGCCTGAGCTGCTCCACCCACGCCTTCGGCCAGATGCCCCTGCGCGTCCAGCTTCTCGCGCCGGACGGCGCGGTGCTGGATGAGGTCAGTCAGTAAGCAGTAGGCAGTGTTCAGTGTTCAGTGCTCCTCCAGAGACTGAACACTGAACACTGAACACTGAAATGATCCTCCTCATCGGCTACGGCAACCCGCTGCGCAGCGACGACGGCGTGGGCTGGCGGGTGGCGGAGGCGGCGGCCGAGTTGCTGCCCGACCCGCCCGTCACTGTCCTGACCGTCCAACTCCTCACGCCCGAGCTGGCCGACCCCATCAGCCGCGCCGAGCGGGTCATCTTCATCGACGCCGCGGCCGAGGGCGAGCCGGGCGAAGTGCGCTGCTTCCCCGTGGACGCCGCCGGGGCCGGGTCGGCGCGGCTGGCCATCGGCTCGCATGAGGTCAGCCTCGACCGGCTACTGGGCATGGCCGACGAGCTTTTCGGCCGCTGCCCCCCGGCCTATATGGTCACGGTGGCGGGGGAGTCGTTTGAGGTGTCGGAGGGGTTGACGGCTGGGGTAGAAGCAGCCGTACCCGGGGCGTTACGGCGTGTTCTGGAGCTAACCAAGGAAAACTAGATTCGGATTCGACGGATAGGACGGTTAGAGCTGCTTCAATCTATCTCATCAATTCAATCCGCGTCCCATCCATGTTTGAGTCTTACCTCACCACAACCGTTTGCAGCGCTATCGCGTCAGACCCATCGACCGGAAGACGCCTCAGGTCGGGCCAACTGTAGAAGCCAGTTAGAAGCTCATACTCGCCTGGCGGCAACTCCGGAGGCAGTTGCAGCGTGACCGTGTCGCGGATCACGTCGCCCGGCCGCCACAGGCCCGTCGGCAGCCCGCCGCCGCACGGCTCGCTGTCCGACTGCGCCCACAGCGGCGAGCCGTCGGCCTTCGGCGGGCCGAGCAGGTGGACGAAGGCGGTGTAGTTGGCGGCGGGTGCGACCGCGGCCCGGTAGAACAGCGTGACGGCAAGCGTCTGGCCCGGCGCGGCCTCGCCTTCTATCGTATAGCCTATCAATTCGATGCCGCCGGCCCAGTGCGCCGTTAACGGGACGTCGGGGCCGAGCGCCGGCGTCGCTGCCGCCGGCGCGAGGAAGGCGCGGTAATAGGGCCGGTCGCTCCCCGGCCGCAGCGGCCCGTTGACCGTCTCCCCGCCCGGAAAGAGCGCCTGCAACGCGGCCAGGCTGTGGTCTTGCAGGCCCGGCACGATGACGTAGGCCGCGCCGTCCGGGCCGACCGGGTCGGCGTAGGGCACGCAGAAGCGGCCGTTGTAGCCGCGCAAATCCGGCCGCAGCCCGGCGTGGAGCTGGATGACCGGGTGCTCCGCCGGGAACGGCGACAGCCACACGGGCTGCTCATCGGGCAGATTGCCAATGTATTCCCCGATGGCCCGGTAGTCGGCCTGAAAGTGGGCCGGCAGGTCGGGGTCGGCCGCCCAGACGACGAAGTAGTCGCGGACGGTGGCGGCGGCGGTGTAGAGCAGAACGACCGCCGACAGCAGACCGCCGACCGCCGCCAGCAGCAAGTGGCGGGTGTCGGGTGGCGAGTGGCGATCAGACATCGTAGAGTCCGCATCCTCAGATGCGGACGACTTACCTGTTGCAGAGTCCGCATCCTCAGATGCGGGCGTACCCCAAGCAGAGTCCGCATCCTCAGATGCGGACGACTTACCTGTTGCAGAGTCCGCATCCTCAGATGCGGGCGTACCCCAAGCAAAGTCCGCATTCTCAGATGCAGACGTCTTACCTGTTGCAGAGTCCGCATCCTCAGATGCGGGACGGTGTACCCCGGTATAGCCCACGTCCGCGAATGCGGACAGATGCCCACCCACAGAACCCGCATCTGAGGATGCGGACTCTTCATGCTGGACGCGGGTTGCCTTCGGCCGGCGGTGCAGCCACGCAAACGGCAGGAGCAACCCCACCGAAATCAGCACCATCACCGCCGGGAACGCGCCGAGGTAGCGCTTGGCCGCCGCCGCCTGATCGGCCACCAGAGCGGGGGCGGTCATGATCGCCAGCCAGGCCAGCAGGTAGAGGTAGGGCGAGCGGCGGAAGCGCCACAGGGCGGCGAGGAGGCCGGCGGCGAAGGCGACCGACAGGAGCGGGTTGAGCGACGGCCGCCCGGGGATGGTGAACTGCGGGTCGGTGTCGCCACGGACGCTGTAGGTAAGCAGCGCCGCCCACGCCTGCCGGAGCAGGTCGGGGAGCTGCTCGCGCAGGGGCACGCCGGACTGAACGACCGTGGCCTGCTGGATGCGGACAGAGAGCGCGCCGGGGTGCTGAAAGGCGTAGACGCCCAGGGGCAGGAAGACGACGAGCGCTGCGGCCGCGGTGAGCAGAGCGGCGGCCGTGTCGCGCCGCGTCCTGCGCCGCTGCCAGAACGCCCGCAACCCGAAGGCGACAGCCACGAGAATGGGCAGCAGACGCGCGGCCTGATAGGTGTAGAGGCTGAGGCCGAGCAGGGCGCCAGCCAGGAGAAACCACCCGTAAGTCAAAGACCTGACAGGTTTCAGCGAACTCCCGTTCGCCAACCTGTCAGGTCTTGAAACTTCAGGTCTGGAGGTGGCGAACCCGCGCCACAGCGCCCACGTGATCAGCGCCGCGAACAGGGGCACGAGGATGACCCGCAGCCCGACGCGGCTCCAGTTCAGGTGCCAGTAGGAGATCGCCGCCAGCAGCGCGGCCAGCAGCGGCAGCCAGCGCAGCGCCGTCTCCCGCTCCGCGGCGAACAGCGCCCGCGCCGCCAGCCAGATGGCCGGGATGGTCAGGGTGCCGACGAGGGCGCTGGCAAGGTGAATGCCGTAGGCCCCCGGCCCGGTGAAACGGTAGACGAGGGCCACGAGGTAGCTGAAGAGTGGTTCGCGGCCGAAGTTGCTCTCGAAAAAGACCTGCCGCGCCCCACCGAGGATTTGCAGTGCGTCGACGCCATACTGGGCCACATCGTGGCCATCACCCGGCGGCAGCGCATCCAGCCGGTAGAGGCGCAGGAACGCAGCAAGCGCCGTAATCGCCAACAGCAGAAGCATTTCGGCGCGTCGCGTCAGCCGCATGTTGGTCCGCCGGCGCGTCGTTTGTTGTCGGTGGCCGCTTCGCGCATGCGCGCATTGTGCCGCGAACGGCCGCGCCGGGCAAAGAAGTCACCATGAAGAAGTTAACCCAAAGACGCAAGAAAGAATCTGTGGCGTCTTTGCGCCTTCGCGTCCTTGCGTTGAGTTATTCGTCTTCGCGTCAATATGTCGGCGGGCTGGGGTTGCCGACAAACCAGGTGATGTAGACGAACAGGCCGATGAGCGTCGCCAGCATATAGAGGGCGTAGGCCACGCGCATAAAGGCCTTGTAATTCTTGAAGCGCAGGAACTTCGGCATCAGCTTGTTGGCGCGCAAGGTGACGAACAGGCCGAAGATAAGGGCGGTAGCTCCTACCGCAGCGTGGATACGCGTGACGGCGACGGCCGACAGTGGCAGTCCCGCCGGGTTGTCCGGCGGGGCGACGAAGTCGCGGAAGGGTAGGATCATCAGCCATAGCACCAGTACGGCGTTGAGCGTCGCCGCGCTGGTCTGGAACCAGCGGTGGGCGCGGTACTGGCCGCGCACGGCCAGCACCACGCCGATGGTCAGCAGCAGGGCGACGAGGGCGCTCAACAACAGCGTCATGTCCGCCGCCCAATTGGCGCTCGTCCCCAGAAATCCGGGTTGGTGGAGTAGTTCAGTCATAGTTGCCAGTTTCCAGTTGTCAGTAAGTAGTCATCCGTTGTCCACGGCCCTCTTCCCTGGCCCCTAGCCCCTAGCCCCTGGCCCCTAATGGCTGATAATCTTGCTCAAAAACAGCTTCGTCCGCTCGTGCTTCGGGTCGTTAAAGAGCGTCTTCGGCGCGGCCGTTTCGATGACGCAGCCCTGATCCATGAACACCACGCGGTCAGCGGCCGAGCGGGCGAAACCCATCTCATGCGTCACAACGACCATCGTCATGCCGCCCCGGGCAAGATCGAGCATCACGTCCAGCACTTCCTTGATCATTTCCGGGTCGAGGGCGCTGGTCGGCTCGTCGAAGAGCATGATCTTGGGATTCATCGCCAGCGAGCGGGCGATGGCGACACGCTGCTGTTGCCCGCCGGAGAGCTGGCGCGGGAAGGCGTTGGCCTTCTCCGGGATGCCGACGCGCTCCAATTGCTCCATGGCTACGCGCGCCGCTTCCTCGCGGTTGCGTTTGCGAATGAGGCGCTGGGCAAGGGTGATATTGTCCAGCACACTGAGGTGGCCAAACAGGTTGAACTGCTGAAACACCATGCCGACCTCGGCCCGCACCCGGTTGATGTCGGTCTTCTTGTCCTCCAGGTGAACGCCGTCGATGTAGATGTCGCCCTCGGTCGGCGTCTCCAGGTGGTTGATGCAGCGCAGGACGGTGCTTTTGCCGGAGCCGCTGGGGCCGACGATGACCACCACTTCGCCCCGTCTAACAGTCATGCTGAAACCGCAGACGGCCATAACACTGCCGAAGTTCTTGTAGAGGTTATTGATGACGATCATGTCATCGGTATGGGCGGCCGGGTCGTGCGTGCCGGCATGGCTGTGCGTGTCGTTAGCGTGCATTCTGGCGCAACCTCCGCTCGTACCACCGCAGGAGCAGACTCAGGGCGATGGTCATAGAAAGGTACAGAAAGGTCAGTACGAGGTAGCTCTCGCGGAAGCGAAAGGTGCTGCCGGCGTAAAGACGGGCCTGCTGGGTGATGTCGCGCACGGCCAGCACCGACACCAGCGAGGAGTCTTTTAGCATGGCAATAAAGTCGTTGCCCAGCGCCGGCAGGACGTTGCGAATGGCCTGGGGCAGGATGACGTAGCGCATGGCCTGGCGGCTGTTGAGACCCAGCGAGCGCGCCGCCTCCATCTGGCCGTGAGGCACGGACTCGATGCCGGCGCGAAACACTTCGGCCAGGAACGCGCCGTAGATGACGGCCAGGGCGATGATGCCGCGAGTGTTGGTGGAGATGCTCTGGCCCGACACGCCAATGAGATCGCTCACCAGCGGCACGAGGACGAAGGCCACGGTGAAGATGAGCACGAGCGTGGGCACACCGCGGATAAACTCGATATAGGTGATGGCGACGTTGCGGATGACGACGTTCTGGTTAACGCGGCCGAGGCCGGCCAGCAAGCCGATAAGCAGGGCGAAGGCGAAGGCAACCAACGTCGTATAGATGGTGACGGTGATGCCCGTCCCGACCAGATCCTCCCATCCGCCGTTGCCCAAGCCCGCCACGCCGCCAAAGCCGCCGCGGATGAAGTTGAACGCGCGGTTGTAGTCGCTGTTGGTGGCGATGAGGAGCGCCATCAGGGCGAGAAAGCCGATGATGGCCACCAGCCACCAGGGAAAGCCCTGCCACTTGAAGCGACTCTCCTCCGCCTTAACCACTTGCATGTCGCCTGTCATGAAGCCTCCAGGAGTGTTGAAAGGTGCGACGCTGCCCGGCTCTCCCGGACAAGACCCCAATAATACACGCCTCCCGCCAAATGAAAAAAGCCGCGGCCTGAACAGGGCCGCGGCTTTCCCGTTTGTGGTTGCTAATTCGTGATTGGTCTAGCCTTCCAGGTCCTCGTAGGTGATGGTAAAGGCGTCGGAGAAGTACTTCTCGGCTAACTGGTCCATCGTACCGTTGGCCCGGAGCTCGGCGAGGGCGGCGTTGATCGGCGCGACGAGGTCGCTGCCCTTGGGGAAGATGAACCCTAACTGCTGGCTCTCGATTGACTCGCCCACCAGCTTCAGGTCTTCGGCATTGACGCCCAGGTAGCCCTGGCCGGCCGTCTCGTCGATGATAACCGCGTCGATGTCCCCGGCCAGGAGAGCCTGGACGGCAAACGGGAACTGCTCAAAGGCCTGGATGCGCTCGGTGGGCAGGAGCTTAGACGCCGTCTCGTAGTTGGTCGTGCCCGTCTGCGTACCCATCACCAGGTCGGCGTTGCCGGCGAACTCTTCCATCGAGGTGAAGCGGTCCTCGTCGGCGCGGGCCAGCAGGCGCTGGTCGATGTTGATGTAGCCGTCGGAGAAGTCGACGATCTCGCGGCGGTCGTCGGTGATGGTGATGCCATCGGCGGCCATATCGTATTGGCCGTCGGCCACGGCCTGGATCATGCCTTCCCACGCCGCCTCGACGAACGTCGGCGTGCAGTTCAGCAAGTCACACATGGCGCGGATGGCGTCATAGTCCCAGCCGGCCGGCTCGCCGGTAGCCGGGTCGATGTAGTTGAACGGCAGGTACGCGTTTTCAACCGCAACGGTGATCTCGCGACCGCCCAAATCGGGCAGCCCGGACGTGGCTCCCTCCGTCGCCGGCTCATTGGCCGCCGGCTCCTCAGCGGTGTTGCCGCCGCCGCACGCAACCAGGGCCATGGACAGCAGCAGGGCAAACAACAGGGCGAATCTCTTAAGCAACATAAACAAATCTCCTTCTTTATGGGTAGACAGACGTTCCACGATTAGTTCCACGTGGCGCTCCGAACAGACAGCGCGGCGTTCGCGGCCCGTTCTGGCGATCAGAACTGGGGTGAATTATAGCCAAGATCGGGCGACTAAAAAGCCAGCGCTGCCATGCACGGGTCAACAAACATGGAAGGGCGGGCGCCGGCAACTTGGCGCGCGGCCCCCTGAGGCGCGGGCGGCGCCGGCATACCGGTTACAAGCGAGACGTATTCTAGAGGCGCACTCGTTCCTGGTTGATGCTGCAGTGCGCGGCATCGATGATGCTCAACACCCTCTCAACCGCCTTTTCCGGCTGGCCCTCGGGGTTGACGACGCAGTAATCAAACTCTTCCAGGCGCTTCATCTCCTGGCGGGCCGTAGCCGTGCGCAGGGCCATCCCTTCGGCTGTGTCTTGCTTGCGCTGGAGCAGCCTCCGCACCAGCCCGCTCTCCGAACGCGTGGTCAGGAAGACCGAGATGGCGTTGGGCACCAGGCGACGGACGGTCGCCGCGCCCTGCACATCGACGCGCAAGATTACGTCCCGGCCGCTGGCCAGCGCGTCGCGGATTTGCTGCTTGGGAATGCCCTTGTAGTCATTGTAGACCACCGCATATTCCAGCAACTCGTCGGCCTCAATCATGCGCGCGAACTCGTCGAAGCTCACGAAAATGTAGTCGACGCCATTTCGCTCCCCATCCCGCGGGGGGCGCGTGGTAGCCGTAACGACGAAGTAGAAGCTGTCGGGCCGGCGCTCAATGAGCATCCGGGCTACCGTATCCTTGCCGACGCCCGAGGGACCGGAGAGGATCAGCAGCAGGGGATAGTTGGGGCAGTCATACACCGTGTCAGACATCGCTTTTCGCTTTCAGATCCCGCTGTCACCGGGTATTCACGCTTGTTTAGCCGGAAACAGGGACCGTATCATGCTATCATTGTAGCGAGTTTTTGACCGCGGGGCAGGTATTGGCGAGGACGAAATGCCGGTTTATGAGTATGTCTGCGGCGGCTGCGGCCGTCGCGTCCGTCTATTCATGAGCTATGTCGAGTATGATCAGGCTGCGCCGGCCTGCCCTCACTGCGCCAGCCGCGAGCTCCGCCGGCGCGTGGGGCGCGTCAGCGTTTCTCGTTCCGAGGCTTCGCGACTGGATGCTCTGACGGATGATGGAGCTATTAGCGGCTTGGCGGACGACGACCCGCGCGCACTGGGCCGATACATGCGCCAAATGAGCCGTGAGATGGGCGAGGACATGGGCACGGAGTTCGATGAGGTTGTCGGACGTTTGGAGAGCGGCGAATCGCCGGCGTCGATCGAAGCGTCAATGCCCACCGTCCCGAACGAGAGCGACTTAACCGCCGGGGACTGAGCGGAGAACTACCACCCTCATCTGCGTCCTATATTTCTCTTATCTGTATCATAGAAATTGCTTCTAAGCTCCATAGTAGAGCAACGGTCGCCGGGCTTGCCTGAAGCTTGACCGCCGGTCATCTACTGACGTTACCGCGCCGCCAGCGGCGCGCTAAGCGAGGGACAGAGAAGAAGCAATGAACAACTCACTTAAGCTTTTCGCAGTGCGGGGTGTCGATATACGGCTACACTTCACGTTTCCGCTCGTGCTGCTATTCGCCGCGCTTCAGTTTGGCTTGCTGGCCGGGAGCGTTCAGGGTGCGCTATTTGGCCTATCCGCTATCTCCATCCTGTTCGTCATTGTCACGCTGCACGAGTTGGGGCACACCCTGGCGGCACAGCGCTACGGCGTTGAGGTTAAGCAGATCGTGCTATCGCCTTTAGGCGGCGTAGCGCAGTTGCGCGCGATGCCCGAAAAGCCGGCCCAGGAACTCGTTATCGCCGCCGCTGGACCTGCGGTGAACTTGGTCCTGGCGGTTGTCATGCTGGTCGCCGCGCGGGCTGTGGGGCTAAGTCTGCCGTCACTGTCGATGAGCCTGCCGGGCGTGCGTGACTTCGGTCCCGGGGCCTTGTTTGCCTACGTTTTCGCCGCCAATTTGCTACTGGCGGCCTTCAACTTGCTACCTGCCTTCCCTCTGGATGGCGGCCGCATCTTCCGCGCCGTGCTCGCTCTTCGCCTTGATTATGTGCGCGCGACGACGATCGCTGCCGCCGTGGGCCGGGCGGCCGCCTTTGCGCTAGGTATATATGGTCTTGCAACTGGTAGCATCTTTACGATTTTGATCGCCTTCTTTATTTTCAGCGCTGCCGGGCAGGAGGCGCAGTATGTGCGCTACCGCCGTCTGCTTGAGGGCTATACGGTGCAACATGCTTACTCACCCGCGGCGTACCGGCTCGAACCTCACATGACCCTGCGCCAGGCGGCTGACCTGATGCTGTTGGGCGGCCAGAAAAGCTTTGCTGTCGTTCAGAATGAGGCGCTGGCCGGCTTCCTGCCCGGCCCAGACCTCGTTCGCGCCCTCCAGACCCGGCCGCCGTTCACAGCCGTGGTCGAGCTGATGCGCCGTGATGTAGAACCCGTCCTGCCGCGCGAGGAACTGATCGATGTGGAGCGGCGTATGGTAGAGGAACAACTTGAGTCGCTGCCCGTGGTCGCCGACGGTCGCTATCTCGGCCTGATCACTCACGATCAGATCGACACGCTGCGTCGCGTTGCGTGGAGGGCCGCTCCCCGCGTTTCGCCCCTGTCGTCCGCCGCCAACTCGCCGGCCAACTAAAGAGCACGGCAACGCTCAGGCATCCAAACGCCGGCACGGAATTGGCAGCAACTCCGTGCCGGCGTTTCTTTATGCCCTGGTTCGTCACGATTCTGCACAAATCTATATAGACAAAACATTGACAATTTTCTCCGGGGTGCTATGCTCTTCCGTGGGCACGACGCCACCCTATTTCGACGCCGCGACCCATATGAACATCAATCCGCAACCTGACCAGGTGGGATGGTCTGAGAGGTAACGCACGGCGAGCGTAGGCAACACCGGCATTAGCTCCTTTGCGCGCTTCTCACCCTTTACGTTAAGCGTATGAGGCACCTCCTCAAGGCAGGCAGCGGATACGAAGGAGCATAGCTATGGCGAATGGCGAGATTATTGTCGAGAATCTGGTTAAGCGGTATCCGGGCGATGTCGTGGCCGTTGAGGATGTGTCGTTACGCGTCGAGAACGGCCGCATCTTCGGCTTTTTAGGACCCAACGGAGCCGGCAAAAGCACGACCATCAAAATTCTAACCACGTTAATCCTACCGAGCGGCGGCCGCGCCACAGTTGGCGGCTTCGACGTTGTTTCCCAGGCCGAGGCGGTCCGCCGGATAGCTGGTGTTGCCCTGCAGGATATCGGCCTCGACCCGCTCATGAAGCCACTCGAACTGCTTCGGTTGCAGACGCGGATGTTCGGCGCGAACCGGAGTCAGGCAGATAGCCGGGCCAATGAACTACTGGCGCTTGTTGGGCTAACGGACGCCGTCGACCGGCGTGTCGGCACCTATAGCGGCGGCATGCGCCGCCGGCTTGACCTGGCGCTGGCCCTGGCTCACGAACCGCAAGTCCTTTTTCTCGATGAACCTACCACCGGCCTTGACCCGGCCAGCCGCCGCGATGTGTGGGAAGAAGTGCGTCGCCTCAACCAGGAACTGGGCATGACCATCTTTCTGACCACCCAATACCTGGAAGAAGCTGACGAACTGGCTGACGTTGTGGCCATCATCGATAAGGGACGTATCGCCGTACAGGGCTCGCCCGCCCGGCTGAAGAGCAGCGTCGGCAATGAGTCCATCAACCTGGCCTTTGATGATCGGGCCGTGGCCGAGAGCGCTCTGGCCCAACTCAACGGCTTCGGACAACGGTCACAGATTGACCGCGACGTGCTGCGGCTCTACATGGAGAACGCGGCTGAAGCCATTCCGGCCGTCGTCACCCGGCTGCGCGAAGCCAGCATTAACCCGATCTCGCTAACGCTGACGCAGCCCACGCTGGACGACGTATTCCTGAGAGTGACGGGCCAGCGGCTGCGCGAGGAAACACCCGCCCCGGCCGAACCCGCCCCGGCCAAGCGCGGCCGCCGGTAAATGAAAGGACAGTAAAGGACCCGAACCCATGGCACAATTAACCGCCCCCACCGCCAGCCGCGACCATTTCGACGGCCGCGCCGGCTTGCTCTCCCAGATCGCGATGGTCACCCGCCGCAATCTGACGGTCATCTTTCGCACGCCGCAAGCGCTGCTGCCGCCGTTGGTCATCAGCGTTTTCTTCCTGGTTATCTACGAATCTACGCTGGGAGAGGCCGCCGGCTTCTTGCCCGGCCTCAGTGGCAACAGCTACCTTGGCTTCATTCTACCCCTGTCACTGGTGAGTTCCGCCCTGTCCGGCTCCGGCCTGGCCGCCCAAAACCTGGTGCGCGACATTGAGACGGGCTACTTCGATAAGCTGCTGCTGACCCCCGTCAGCCGCACCGCCCTTCTGCTGGGGCCTATTCTGGCGGGGGGCGTGATCCTCGGCCTGCAAGCTATCTTCGTGATTGTCGTAGCTCTGGTCATGGGACTTGAGCCGGCAACGGGAATAGCCGGACTACTGGCGGTCATTGGCCTGGCCATTCTGCTGGGGACGGGCTTCGCCGGCTTTACCGTATCGGCGGCGCTCGGATCGGGCAACGCCGCGGTCACCCAGGCGGCCAGCTTCCTTTTCTTCCCTCTGACCTTTCTGACGGCCAGTTTTGTGCCGCTGGAACTGCTCAGCGGCTGGCTCAAAGCCGCCGCGCGCGTCAACCCGATCACCTACGTGCTGGAAGCAATGCGTTCCTTGCTCAATGAAGGCTGGGATTCGGGACTGCTCTGGCAAGGCGTGCTGGCTTGTCTTGTTCTGGCCGTGGCTATGTACGCGCTCGCGGTGTACGCGCTGCGCGTTCGCACCCGGCGCAGTTAGCGGAGAGGTTCCACACTTTGAGGGGCCGGGGTACAGGGAGACACGCTCTTCTCCACACCCTGGCCCTCTATTCCGCTCGAAACCGCGCCGCTCTGTTCGGCAAATCGACCGATTCGACAGCCAGCCGGACGCGGCTGTTGAGGGGGCGCAGCTGCCGGCGATAGACTTCTGTTTCCCAAGCCAGTTCGGGAATCAGGATCAGTTCCCGACCCGCCTTTTGCTCTACGACCACGCCTTCGCCCGTCCAATTGGGGTTTTGCAGCAGGTAGACCAGTGTCCAATGCTGATTGGAGAGACGTTCGGCCGTCCGCACCGATCCGGCGACGGCGTCGGCCGTGCCGATTCGCAACGTGATGGCGGCGGCATCGAGCAGTTCGCCGCCACGCAGGTGGGCGCGAAGCTGTTGATGGGCAATGAGATCAAGATAACGGCGCAGAGGGCTGGTGGCCTGCACGTACTGATCGAGCCCCAGCCCCGCATGGCGGCCCGGCGCGACGCTGAGACGGCTACGTTGCATGGCCCGCCGCTGGGCAAATGCCCCGGCCAGCCCCGCGGCCGGTGACTCGACCTCGGATGGCGCGTCTTGGACACTATAGGCCAACGGCAGCCCTCGCTCGCTTCCCAGGCGCGCCAGCGCCTCGCCCACGGTCAACATTGCCTCGCGGACAAGCTCGCGACTGCGCAGTGGAGGCAAGGGCTTGATCGTCACACAGCCGTTTTCACCCACCCGCACTTTGACCTCTGGCAAGTCAATCTCTACCGCGCCATTGGCAACTCGCCGGGCGCGCGCGCGCTCTGCCAATGCCAGCAGGTCGGAGTAGGGGCTTTCGTCCAGCCGCGCCTCGGCCGCCTCATACGTCGTCCGGGTAACGCGCACCCAACTCAAGGTCACCTCCCGCAACGCCGGCCTGCCATCGCCCGTGCTAAAGGCAAACGACAGCGCGGGGGAGACGTCGCCCATTCCGAGGGCCAGCCGGCCGGTCAACGCCGCCGGCAACATATGGATCGTCCCCTCGGGCAAGTAAAGGTTGGCCGCCCTGTTGCGCGCCTCCAGATCGGCCGGGCTGTCGGGCGGAACCAGCGCGGCGACATCAGCCACATGGACCCACAGCGTATCGCCATCGAGACTCAGCGCATCATCGGGGTCGCTGCTGCCTTCGTCATCGATGGCCAAGCTCAGTAGGTGGGTCAGGTCGCGGCGCGGCTCATCGGGCAGGTCGCCAACGAAGAAATCAGGTTGCGTGGTCGGCACGTTCAGGCGCGCCGGGTAAGGATTGTCGACGGCTGTCCAATGGCCCGTTTCCAGCAAAAAGGCATGGGCCGCCTCGCGCGTCTGCGGACGGCCGAGTTGGCGCAGGACGCGGCTCGTTTCGGATTTCTCCAGAGCCAGCGCCACTACGTCTGACAGGTAGCGGGCATCCTCCGCGGCCAGTTTCCCCGCTTCAGCGCGGCCGACGAAGGCCGCCCAGGCGCGCTCCTCGGCCGCTCTTGCCTCGCGCGCGGCCAGTGTCTCCGCCACTTTCGTGGCCGGGTGGACGATAATGGCCTCGGGCGCGCCGGCAAAGTACAGGCCATCGGCCACAAGCTGCCATGTCGCCCACGCCGTCGCGGGCGTGTACTCGCCAAATGTCAGTTCCGCCAGTTCAGCCAGGGTCGTCCGGCCGCTATCGAGCAGTTCCCAGGCCGTCACCGGGTCGCCCTGCACCGGCGCGAGCCGCCCGGCATGGGGAACGGGCCCGGGGTGGAGCAAGGCGACATCCTTCGGGCGCACGCTGACCCGCTCGCCATGGGGCAATTCGATGGTCAGCTTCTTGTCGGCCGCGCCGCGGACAACGGCCGGCTGGCCCTTGTACAGAACAAGACTGTCGACGCGTGGCTCCATCAGCTGCCGCGCCCCTTAAAGTCATCCATCGTATGGTTGATGCCGAAGAAAGTCACCACCTCATCGAATAGCGCCGGCGGCAGGAGGCGCGTCGGGAAGAGGGCCAGTACGAACGGAGGCAGTAACAGTCGCTCCTTGTTCTTTTCCACCGCGCCGACGATCCTTCCGGCCACATCATCCGGTTCCATGATGGGCAGGAGGAATGGAAAGCGCGTTTTGACCCCCTGAAACATGCCGGTGTTGATGAAGTACGGGGCGACGAGCGTCGTGCGGATGGCGCGATAGCCGGCGCGCTTCAATTCAACGCGCAATGACTCGTCGAAGCCCACAGCGGCAAACTTGCTGGCGCTGTAGTCAGTCATCTTGGGCACGCCGATAAAACCGCCCGCCGAGGCGACGGTGACGATGTGCCCGGCGCGCTTTTCCATCATACCGGGGAGAAAGCAGCGCGTCGTGTGGAAGAGGGCCAGCGTATTGATCTTGAAGGTTCGCTCTATGGCTTCGTCACTTATTTCGAGCAGTGGCTTGCCGGAGACGATGCCGGCATTATTGATCAGCACATCGACCGCACCCTGCTCCGCTATCACGCGCCGGGCGGTGTCCTGGATTTCGCCTCTGTCACTCAGGTCGCACTGCTGATAGGCGGCTGCCCGGTAGCCCCAACGCTCGAGCTGTTCAGCCAGCGCTTCCAATCCGGCGAGGTTGATATCCCACAAAATCACCCTGGCCCCACGCGCGGCGATCTTCTGCGCCATTAGCCGGCCGATACCGCTGGCCGCGCCGGTTATCACCACGTTTTTGCCCGCCAAGTCGGTCATGGAGGTCCTCCTTGCTGTTAGGACTATTATCCGCGGATTGGAGACCAGGGGCTAGATTACGGGGACCGGTTTCCCAAGCTGGGGGCGGTTGGGCCGCCCGAGCGTCGCCTTCGCCTCTTCTCTCGCGCCGGGAGCCTACTGTTAACATTCGCTTACCCAACCCTTTACCCCCTGTTAACCCTGTCCAATTGACCGGCGCTGGGAGATCGGGATAATCGAAGCTATATGAACAGCACCGAAATCAAGACCGATTACCACATGCATTCGACTTTCAGCGTGGACGGTCAGGACAGCATCGAGGCGCTATGCTGGCGGGCGCTGGCGCTCGGCATGAGCGAGATCGCCATCACTGAGCATGCCGAGTGGCACCCCCGCTGGCACGGTGGCCCGCTCGATACCGACGGCTACTTCGCCGAAATTACCCGCCGTAAAGCGCAATTTGCCCCGCTCGGCCTCACGCTCTACAGCGGCGTTGAACTGGGCAACCCGCACGAATTTTACCGGGAGGCGTCGGCGCTCGTCGCCGCGCACCCGTTCGACGTTCGAATCGCCTCGCTCCATTGGCTATACGGCCAGAACATCCACGATGCGTCCTGTTTTGCCGGGCGCGAGCCTCTCGACGTCTTCGCCGATTACTTTGCCGCGCTCGGCCATATGGCGGCCGATTTCTCGGCCATCGACGTGGTGGCTCATTTTGATCGCATCCTATGGCGAGGCAGCCTGCTGGGCGCGGCCTTTGACCCGCGGACCATCGAGGGCGTCGTGCGCGACGCGCTGGCGACTATTGCCTGGCGAGGGTTAGCGCTGGAATTGAACACGCGCCTGCTGAATCAGGTTCCCGGCTGGCGTCCGGCGCTGGTGACGATGCTGAACTGGTTTCGTGAGGAAGGCGGCCGACGCGTCGTGGTCAACTCTGACGCCCACCGTGTTGGCCAAATGGGCAACAACCTGGAGGCCGCCGCTATCATCCTGCGCGAGTCGGGGCTGGTGGCGACGGCCTTGCAACCGGCCGTTGTGTAGGGGCAGACCGGTGTGTCTACCCTCTTGATCGTCGCGTAGGGGCAGACCGGTGTGTCTGCCTTTTTATTCCTCTACCCGACCCACAAGAGGGCAGACACGCAGGTCTGCCCCTACTCCACCGTGACGCTCTTGGCCAGGTTCCGCGGCTGGTCGACATCTGCCCCGCGTCGAACGGCAATGTGGTAGCTGAGCAGTTGCAGCGGGATGACGTTAACGATGGGCGCCAGCAGCGGCGGTGTCTCAGGCACATAGATCACATAGTCCGCTTCAGCCTTGATTGCCTCATCCCCCTCGGTCGCCAAGGCAATCACCACTCCGCCGCGCGCCTTGGCTTGCTTCACCTGGCTGATCATCTTGTCGTACAACGAATCCCTGGTCACGATCGCCAAAACGGGCATAGATTCGTCAATAAGGGCAATCGGGCCGTGCTTCATCTCACCCGCCGGGTAACCTTCGGCGTGGATGTAGCTAATCTCCTTGAGCTTCAGCGCGCCCTCCAGGGCAATGGGGTAGTTGATGCCGCGGCCAAGGAACAGGAAGTTGCGCGCGCGGTGGAATCGTTCGGCCAATGCCCTGTACGTGGCGTCCGCTTCCAGGGCACGGCCGACAAGAGCCGGAAGGCGGGCGAGGTCATCCGCCAGCTGTCGCAGCTGCCGCGGGCTGATCATCCCGCGCATTTGGCCTAAAGCGCAGGCCAGCAAGTAGAGGTCAGCCAGGGAGGTCGTGAACGCCTTGGTGCTGGCCACACCGATTTCCGGCCCGGCGTGCATGGCGATGAAGCCGTCAGCGAGGCGCATTGATTGGCTGCCGATGGCATTGACAATGGCCCATAACGTAGCGCCCGCGGCGCGCGCCTGCTCGGCCGCCGCCAGCGTATCGGCCGTCTCGCCGCTCTGCGTGATGGACAGGACGGCGGTGCGATCGTTGACAATGGGATTGTAATAGCGGAATTCCGAGGCGTATTCCACTTCAACCGGTAGCCGGGCCAGCGTCTCGATCATGAACTTACCCACTAACCCGGCGTAGTAGCTTGTGCCGCAAGCGACGATCGTGAGCTTTTCCAGCCGCGCTACCAGTTCCGGGGTCAGGTTCATCTCCGGCAGCGTAACACAACCATTCTCGAAGTCGATCCGGCCGCCCAGAGTGTCGATGAGCGCCCGCGGCTGTTCGAAGATTTCCTTCTGCATGAAGTGCTTGTACTCGCCTTTGACCGCGCTGACCGGGTCCCAGGCGATGGTCTGCTCCTCAACGCGGGTTGGCCGGCCGTCCAGGTCCATCACGCGGTAGCCGGCAGCGCTGATGACGGCCAGTTGCCTGCTCTCCAGGAAGACTATGCGACGGGTGTACTCTAGAATGGCTGGAATGTCGGAGGCGATGAACATCTCCCCTTCGCCGATACCAAGAGCGATGCCGCCGGCATTGCCGATGCGCGCACAGACAAGCCGCTCCGGCTCAGCGACGCTCATAACGACGACGGCGTTGGCCCCATCGAGGTGCTTCAGTGTCCGCTGCGTGGCCTCAGCCAGGGGCATCCCGCTGCCTATGTAGCGCTCAATGAGCTGGACGATGACCTCGGTGTCCGTCTCGGAACGAAACGCGACACCCTCGGCCGCCAATTCCTCGCGCAGCGCCTGGAAGTTCTCCACAATGCCGTTGTGGACGACGACGACACGGCCCTCCATGCTCAGGTGCGGGTGCGCGTTCCGGCGGCTAGGCGCACCGTGGGTAGCCCAGCGCGTATGGCCGATGCCGACGTGGCCGCTAACGGGTGCTTCGCGCAACAGCGCTTCCAGATTGCCCAGCTTGCCCACGTCGCGCCGTATGTCAATAGCGCCGTCCTCGATGACGGCAATCCCGGCCGAGTCGTAGCCGCGATACTCCAGGCGCTTCAGGCCCTGCATGACAACGTCTGGGGCCTGGCGCAGACCGATGTAACCAACAATACCGCACATGATCCAACCTCCAACGGGCCGGGGCGCGAGTGCGCCGCCGGCTGAGGCCGAGGTCTGCTCCGGCGCGGGCGGCCAGCGCGTTGCGCCAGCAGCCCGACCGCGGCCGGGTCTATTGGGTTGGGCGTACCTTGGGGGAACGCCCCTTCTTCTGTTTCAATCGACCACCTGCCGGGCGCTTTGTCGGCCGGTTACCCGTGCCGCTTTCCGCCAAGCTTCGTTGAAGGGGCTAAAACTCAGGGTGTGGTCAACCCTGGGAGGCTTCCGCTGAACTCTCGATTTTCGCCGGTCGCCCGGCTTAACCCCGCGTCGCCGTGGGGAACCTCCGCCTCGTCAGCCGTTATTACGAGTGGCGAATTGCGAGTTCAGAACCACTTGCTCTTGTGAGGCGTTCTGAAGTCGTCATTCGTAATTCCTAATTCGTAATTCTCGTCGGCTCATGCGCTATCTCGCCCCTGGGGCAACGGGCCGGAGCAAGGCCGTCGTCCCCTGTTCATTTGTCGCGCTCAGGATAGTGGCCGCCGCGGAGGTTGTCAAGCCAGAGCGCGTGAATTCTCAGGGACAAGGCGCCTTACACGAATGAGGCCGGCATGAGCGCCGGCGGGTGACGGTTAGAAGGCTGTAAGATCGGGTAAGGGTCTCTTGCGAGCCGTTGTCGGGTAGACATATAATCACTGCCATTCGCCAGTCGGCGCTCGGCCATTACCGCCGCCAGCGCGTGGCCGGCATTGTCCGGGGAAACTATGAACCTCTCTTTCATTTTGTGGTCGCTGGGCGCCTTCCTGATCGTCCTCACGCCGCTAGTCATTATCCACGAACTGGGCCACTTCTGGGCTGCGCGGCTGTCGAAAATCCGCGTTGAAGAGTTCGGCTTTGGCCTGCCGCCGCGGGCAGTCAAATTGGCCGAGCGGAACGGCACGATTTTTTCTCTTAACTGGATACCGGTAGGCGGCTTTGTGCGGCCGGCGGGCGAGGATGACCCCGGGGTGCCTGGCGGCCTGGCGAGCGCGTCCAAGCGCGCCCGCGTCTTTGTGCTGGCGGCCGGACCGGGCATGAACTTCATCGCCGCCGTGGTTCTCTTCTGGCTGGCCCTGATCATGGGTGCGCCGGCCGTCCAGCTGGACGGCGTCAATGCCGGCTCACCGGCCGCAGAGGCCGGTCTGCGCTCGGGCGACGTGGTGCTGGAGATCGATGGCCGCATGGTGATGAGTCCAAATACGCTCGTCAATACGGTCTATGACCGCGCCGGGACGACACTTGAGATGCTCGTACTCCGCGACGGAGAGCGATTGACGATTCCGGTCCGGCCGCGGGCGCTAGGAGAATATGATCCTGAGGTGGAGGGGCCTTTGGGCGTTGGCCTGGCCGAAGGTCCCCGCATCGGCCGGAATCCGCTTGAGGCCGCCGGCGGGGCCCTGGATTTCATGTGGGAGTACATATCTCTCTACGGGCGGCTGCCCTCGATGCTGATTAGCGGGCAGATCACGCCGCAAGAGGCGCGCCCGGTCAGTATCGTTGGCATCAGTCAGATCGCCGGCATGGCGGCCGAAAGCTCGGTGACGAACCGTAACCCGTATCAGTTGCTGACCATGGCTGCGTTTATCAGCGTGGCCTTGGGCCTGACCAATTTGCTGCCCATCCCCGCTCTCGACGGCGGGCGCATTCTCTTTGTGTTGATAGAAGCCGTTCGCGGCCGGCGCATTGAGCCGGAGCGCGAAGGGATGGTGCACCTGATCGGCATGCTCATGCTACTGGGCTTGATGGCTTTCCTGATCGTGCAGGACATCATCAACCCGATGGTGCCTATCCCGTAGCGCAACGGCAGCGACAAACCATTATTTCCCGATAAGTCGGATTCCCCCAATCGGGCTGGGCGCTCGATCAGGAGTCCTGTCTTGCCTCGTTTCGTCTCGCAGAATAAATAACTATGACAGATTCGCGCCAATTACCCTTTTCTAACGTCCTGACCGCACTTTTCGGCAGCGAGGACGTACCCGTCCATTTGATCTATCGCCTGTCGGATATGTCCGCCGCTGACTTCAAGCTGTTCCAGAAGGAATGGTCAGAGGTGGCGGAGGATCGCCGCGCAGCCATCGTCCGGCACATGGCCGACATCGCCGAAGAAAACTACGTGGTCGATTTCACGCCGGTCTTCTCCTGGCTATTTGAAGATACCTACCCGGCTGTGCGCCAGGCGGCGCTGGATGGTATTTGGGACTCGACGGACCCGCGTCTCGTGCAACCGGTCATCGGGTTGCTACAGGCCGACCGCGACGCTTCCGTTCGCGCGGCGGCGGCGCGCGCCCTCGCTCACTACATCCTGCTGGCCGAGTGGGGCCAGGTCAGCCCCGCGCTGACCGCCCCGATTATCGAGGCCCTACTGGCTGAGTATGATCGGCCGGCGACGGCGCTCGAGGTGAAGCGCGCCGCATTGGAGGCGCTGGGGGCGGCTAATCACCCGCGCGTGGCGGGACTTATCCAGGACGCCTACGACGATGGCCCGATGGACTTGCAATTGAGCGCCATTTTTGCCATGGGTAGCTCCGCCGATCGGCAATGGCTATCCATTCTCGACGATGAGATGACGAGCCCCTCGCCTGACTTTCGCGCCGAAGCGGCGCGGGCCGCCGGAGCCATTGGCGCGAGCGAGTCGCTCGACGCCCTGGAACAACTGCTAGGCGACGAGGACTTGGAGGTGGCGACGGCCGCTGTCTACGCCCTCGGTCAGATCGGCGGCGATCGGGCCAATGAGTTGCTGCTGCGGCTGTCGGAAGACCCCGACTTTGAAGAACTCTATGATGCCATCGACGAAGCGCTGGAAGAAATGGAGTGGCTGGATGGTCAGTTTGACCTGCTCTCCTTCTCCGACAGTGAAGACGATGACGACGAAGCGGGCGATCTGCGGGCCAATTGAGCATCTTCCTCGATGTTCTGATTCAGAACATCCTGCCCATTCTGCTGGTGGCGTCGTTCGGCTTCCTACTGCGGCGGCGCATCGAGCTGCACCTGGGTACACTGACCGGGCTGGTCTTTAATGTCCTCAGTCCGTGTCTGGTTTTTTCTTCGCTGGTTAGCAGCCGGCTGTCAGGTAGCGAACTAGCGCTGCTGGCGGCTTTTGCGCTGATCAATATCCTCGTTATGGGCGGGCTAGCCTTTGGGCTGGCCCGTCTTTTGCGTCTGGCCCGCGGCGAGACGGCAGCCCTGCTCGTAGTCGTCATGTTCGTCAATGGCGGTAACTATGGCCTGACGCTGCTGCAATTGCGTTACGGCGACGACGGCATTGGTCGCGGAGTTGTTTACTACGTGACCAGCACCCTGCTTTTCTACACCCTCGGTGTATTCATCGCGTCGATGGGGCGTCAGACATGGCGGGCGTCCCTGCGGCGCATGACGCGCCTGCCCGCGGTCTACGCCGCACTCCTGGCGCTCATCGTCTATGAACTCAATATCACCATTCCCCAGCCGATCTTGCGCGGTATTACCGTCGCCGGCAATGGGGCTATCCCGGTCATGCTAATCATCCTGGGGGCGCAAATGGCCGACCTGCGGCGCGGCGAGCCAACCCGGTATGTTTGGCCCACGCTAGGCCTGCGCCTGCTAATCGGACCTTTGATCGGCGTGGCGGTTGCGTCCGTCCTTGGCCTGGCGGGGCTCGACCGCAGTGCGATGATCATTCAGGCCGGTATGCCGACGGCCGTTTTCACGCTCGTCCTCGCCTCGGAGTTCGATTTGCCCAGCCAGGTCGTGGCGCGTATAGTAGTTTTCTCAACGCTGATCAGCCCTTTGACTCTGGCGGCCACGATCACGCTCCTCGGACTATGAGCCTCCCATCGCTTTGCCTATCGCGCTTCCGCCGCCTGTGCGCTCTACTTCTGCTGCCCTTGCTCGCTGCTCCCGGCCTGGGGCAGGACAACGGAGGCGTGGTGCGCTCGGCGGCCGATTACGTCTATGGGCAGACGATGCGCTTTCACCTCTATGCCAGCGATATCGGCGCGGTCGAGTCGATCACGCTTTATATCCGGCTCGGCGTCTCGCCCGATAGGTTTGCGGTCGACGTTCCCGTGCCCGAAGAGCCGGAGATCACTGTTTCCTATACGCTGGATTTGACCCAAACGCGCCTGCCGCCGTTCTCCACCATCACCTACTGGTGGGACATTGAGCGGTCTGAGGATACGTTGCAGGTACCGGAGCAGATCGTCACTTACGTCGACGACCAGTTTAACTGGAGCCAGCTCGTCGAAACGGACGAGCAAGGCGGTGGAAGTATCCGCTTCCATTGGACGGGGGAGGGGGCGGCGTTGGGCGAACAAGCTCGCGACCTGGTCATGGAAATGCTGCCCGCAATTGGCCGTCTCCTGCCGCTGGAAGAGATTCTACCCTTCGACGTCTACCTGTATCCCTCAACCAGCGATCTGGGAGCGGCCTTGCGCCTGGCCGGGCGCGACTATCAGCCAGGTCAAACGTTCCCCGATTTGGGCGTTGTCCTGGCGACCGTGGTCAACCCGGAAACGGCCGAGGCGGAATTACGCGAGGAACTATCGCGCGGCCTTGTTGATCTGCTACTCTATCAGGCACTAGGGCCCTACAGCTACGACGTGCCACCCTGGCTCAGCCGAGGCATTGCCGGAACCGTGCGCGGCGCGCCCGACGTGACGTTAAACAACGCGCTGCGCGCGGCGCTCTCCTCCAAAACAACGCTGCCCGTGGCCGATTTATGCGCCGGGATGCCAATCGAGACGGACCTGGCTGCGGCCCAAAGCGAGGCGCTTGTGGGCTATATCGCCGCGACCTACGGCCAGGACGCGATACGCCAGCTGGCCAACTCGTTCGCCGCAGGCCAGGAGTGTCCGGCCGCCCTGCGCGAGGCGTTGCAGTTGACACCCGAGCAGTTGGAGGCGGCTTGGCTGCGCAGCGTTAGAACGGGCGAGGGTAGCCGCAGCGCGGCCGAACTGGCTGTCTGGGGCGCGCTGGTCGTGGCCGGATTCGGTCTGGCTGGCCTTTTGCTGCGGCGCAATCGTAGTGAATCGTAGTGCGGACGGATCGTGCGCGGCCGGCAGCAATATGCCAGGCTTAAGCCGCCATTTAAGCCCCACCGTTTATACACTTACGATATGCCAAGGATAGATGCCGGCGCCCGGAAGTTGACTATTCTGGGCGCGAGGTAGAAGCATGAATCATTTTCCCGCGCAATTTGCGCCCTTCGACGAGCGAATGGCGGCCGAGGGCCTTCCCCGGCTATTCATCGACCACTTCGCCCATTACTACGCCAAGCTGATCGACGGCGAAGACGGCCTCATCCCAGAACGCGACATCCGCCCCGTGACGTCGCTTGATGATGCCGAGCGTTTGTCCGAGCGCCTCGCAGCGATAGGTCGCGCCGCTGTCCACCGGACGGTCATCATCAAGTTGAACGGCGGGCTGGGCACGAGCATGGGCTTGACCGGGCCTAAATCGCTGCTGGTGGTGAAGGATGGACTTACCTTTCTCGACATCATCGCCCGCCAGGCAATTGACGCCGGGGCGCCGCTGCTACTCATGAACAGCTTCGCCACAGACGCCGCTTCACTGGCGGTTTTGTCCAACTATGCGGAGTTGCAACGCGGCTTGTCACTCAGCTTCTTGCAGCACAAGCAGCCCAAGGTAACCACTGAGGGACTGGAACCGGCCGCCTGGCCGGCTGACCCTGAGCTGGAGTGGTGTCCGCCCGGCCACGGTGACCTGTATACGGCGCTCGTGACGAGCGGCACGCTGGACCGGCTGCTGGAAGCCGGCTACGAGTATGCTTTCATCTCCAATGCGGACAATCTCGGCGCGGTGCTCGACCCAGGCATATTGGGCTATCTGGTAGACAAGCGCTTGCCTTTTCTCATGGAAGTCGCCGACCGCACGCGCGCTGACCGTAAGGGGGGTCATCTGGCCCGCCGGCGCGATGGCGGCCTGCTGCTCCGGGAGATCGCCCAATGTCCGGCCGCTGACCTGGACGCCTTCCAGGACCACGAGCATCACCGCTACTTCAACACGAATAATCTCTGGCTTCACCTGCCGTCGCTGCGGGATACGTTAATCGCCCGCAATTTCCAGCTTGACTTGCCGATGATTCGCAACCGCAAGACCGTTGACCCGCGCGATCCGGACTCCACCCCGGTCTATCAACTGGAGACGGCGATGGGTTCGGCCATAACTGTCTTCCACGGGGCCGAGGCCATCCGCGTGCCGCGCTCGCGTTTTGCGCCGGTTAAGAAGACTGACGACCTGCTGGCCGTGCGCTCGGACGCTTACCTGCTGACGGAGGACTACCGCGTCGTACTGGCGCCGGAGCGCGGTGGAACTCCACCGTCTGTCGAACTCGACCCCGCCTGGTATCGCTTCGTCAATGATCTAGACTGCCGGTTTCCATTTGGCGCGCCGTCACTGCGGGCATGCGACCATCTGCGAGTGACAGGGCCCTTCGGCTTTGGCCGCGGTGTCACGGTGTGCGGCGACGCGTTCTTTCGCAACGAGACCGAGCAATGCATACCCGTGCCCGATGGGTTGGTGGTCGAGAACCGAACGTGGCCCGAGGTGTGAGGCCAGCCGGCGCTCGGGGACCAGGTTAGCCGAGCCTCTCCCTCCGGGCCGGCTCGTTTAAAACAGAAGAGCGGCCCATTGCCGCTCTTCTCGCTTCATCGCCCGAAACTGGTCGGGCGTGGTTTCGTTAAACCTTGCCCGACGTTATAGCCATCTTCACCTCGGCGATCGCCTCGGTGATCTTGATCTCTCGCGGGCAGGCGTTGGTGCAATTAAAGATGGTGCGGCAGCGCCAGACGCCGAAGGTATCGGCTAGAACGTCCAGTCGTTCGTCGTAACCCTCGTCGCGCGTGTCGAAGATGAAGCGGTGAGCCTGGACAATAGCCGCGGGGCCCACGTAGCGGCCGTCGGCCCAGAACACGGGGCAGGACGAGGTGCAGGCCGCGCAGAGAATACACTTGGTCGTGTCGTCAAAGCGCTCCCGGTCTTCAGGAGATTGCAAGCGCTCGCGGCCGTCGGCGGGCGGCGGCCCATCATTGATGAAGAAGGGCAGGACTGACCGGTAGTGGTCAAAGAACGGCTCCATGTCCACCAGCAGGTCCTTTTCAACCGGCAGTCCCAGAATCGGCTCGACCTGTATCCGGACTGTATCGCCCTTGCCGGCCAGTGACGAAACCAGTGTCTTGCAGGCCAGCGAATTCGCGCCGTTGATGCGCATGGCGTCGGACCCGCACACGCCGTGGGCGCACGACCGGCGCAGGGTGAGGGTGCCGTCCTGCTCCCACTTGACGCGGTGGAGCAGATCAAGCACGGTGTCAGTCCGCAACACGTTCTCCAGGGTATACTCGCCCCACCAGGGCTTCGCGTCTACTTCCGGGTTGAAGCGCCGGATTCGCAGTTTTGCTTGCATCGTATCCTTCCCCGTGTCAAGGAACTATAGCAGATTCGTCAGGTTTGGCGGATTGGACTCTACCGCGGCGCGGAACCCGCCAGGCGCAACGTAGCGCGGCTAATAGACGCGCTTCTTGGGCTCATATCGCCCCAGAACAACCGGCTTGTAGTCGAGTGAATAGCCGTCCCGCCCATCCGGCGCAACAAGCGAATGCTTAAGCCATTTCACGTCGTCGCGCTCTGGGAAGTCCTCGCGTGCATGGCCGCCCCGGCTTTCCTGGCGGGCGCAAGCCGAAATGGCAGTTACCTCAGCCAGTTCCAGCAGGCAACCCAGCTCCCAGGCCTCCAGCAGATCGGTGTTATAGCGCTGTCCCTTATCGTCGATCTGGAGCTTGGTCTGGTAATCGTGGCGAATCTCCCGCAGTTCGTCTACCGCGCGCGACATGGACTCCTCGGTGCGAAAGACACCAACGTTGTCGGTCATGGTTTGCTGCATCCGGCGGCGCAGCGCATGGGGTCTGACACCGCCCGTGCCGGTGCGGATACGCTCCAACTCGCCAAAGACGTCGCGGCCGGAATCAGTCGGCAAGCGGCCAAGGTCAGCGCCCTGGCAATACTCAGCAATGTGGCGGCCGGCGCGCCGGCCGAACACGACCAGGTCAACCAGCGAGTTTGTGCCCAGCCGGTTAGCGCCATGGACGCTGACGCACGCGCACTCACCAGCGGCGTAGAGACCATGTAGCACCTCTTTCGAGGAGCCGAGGATAACGCGGCCTTCGAGGTCGGTTGGAATGCCGCCCATCGCGTAGTGGGCCGTCGGCTGGATCGGCATGGGCTCTTCAACAGGGTCAATCCCCAGATAAGTGCGCGTGAAGTCAGCGATGTCGGGCAGTTTCTGTTCGATGTAGTGGCGGTCGATGCGCCGCGTCTCGCCCGCTGCTTCCAGGTACTTATTGACTGTTGCCGGCGTGACGTCGAGGTGAACGTAGTTCTGGCCGTTAATGCCGTTCCCGGCCTGAATCTCCAGGAAGATGGCGCGGCTCACCACGTCGCGACTGGCAAGGTCCTTGATCGACGGGGCGTATTTCTCCATGAACCGTTCGCCCTTGCCATTGAGCAAGATGCCGCCCTCACCGCGCACACCCTCGGTGATGAGAATGCCCAGCTTGTAAATGCCGGTCGGATGAAACTGGAAGAACTCCATATCTTCGAGCGGCACCCCGTTGCGCAGGCAGATGGCCGCTCCGTCACCGGTCAGCGAGTGGGCATTGGAGGTCACATCCCAGCAGCGCCCCCAACCGCCGGTGGCGAAAAGGACGGCTTTGCTATGAAAGACGTGCAGTTCCCCGGTGGCGATCTCATAGGCTATGACGCCGCGCACCGTGTTGCCGGAACGTATGAGGTCAATAACGTGGAACTCGTCGAAGAAGTTGACGCGGTTCTTGATGCACTGCTGGTAGAGCGTTTGCAAGATCATGTGGCCGGTGCGGTCAGCAGCATGACAGGCGCGCATGACCGGCTTGCCGGTTTCGTTGTTGGTGTGGCCCCCGAAACGCCGTTGGGAAATTCGGCCGTTGGGCAGCCGGTCGAACGGGAGGCCCATATGCTCCAGTTCAATAACCACATCGACCGCTTCCTTGCAGAGAACATCTACAGCATCCTGGTCGGCCAGATAGTCCGAGCCCTTGACCGTGTCGTAGGCGTGCCACTCCCAGCGATCTTCTTCCACATTGCCGAGCGCAGCGCCAATGCCGCCCTGGGCCGTGCCTGTATGGGAGCGCGTCGGGTATAGCTTGGAAACGACGGCCACGTTCGCGCCGCGGCTGGCGTAGAGGGCCGCCATCAGCCCCGCCCCGCCGGCGCCAACAATTACCGCGTCAAACTCATGCGTCTTCATAACTGCCTCAATGCGAACTACGATTCACGAACTATGGACTACGAATTAGAAACTCCGAATGACTAACAGCGCGCCCCGTAATTCGTAATTCCTGATTCTATTCAGGGGATGGCCGCCGGATCGAACAAGACAATACCGACGGTGGCCCAGATCACGGTGGCAATGACGAACACAGTTAGGGCTGCGCCGACGAGCCGCCGGGCCGCGCTATTGTGAACGTAGTCGCTCAGGATGTTGAACAGGCCGCGCACGCCGTGGGGAATTGCCATCCACAACAGGGTGATGTCGAATGCCTTCCAGCCCCAGGCGCTCCATTGCTGGGCAACGAACTGAATGGTGAGGTTGGCGGAACTATTCAGGACGTGCTGGATGACCATGTGGCCGACGGCCAGAATCAGCATCGCGACGCCCGAGAGGCGCATGAATAACCACGGGTAGCGTTCGTAGTTGCCTTCCAACTTGACGCGGCGAACGGTTACTTTGCTGCGCGTCTGGGTGGGAATTGCTGCCATTGGGTCTATCTCCTGTATCTTGCCTAACGGGCGTATTGGGCAAAATCGCTAAAGGCGGGAATCCGGAAGCAGGCGGCTAATCCGACCGAAGAGCAATGGCCGATGATGCTGCTGATCATCAGGATCGCGGCGGGGATGAAGGCGATCAAGAACAAGCCCCAGGTGATGAGGACGCTGGTTCGCTGATGGCGCCACCACTCCGGACGGAAGTCCAGCATGGTAATGCGGATGCCGTTGAAGGCATGGTAGAGCACGGCCGCCATGACGCCCACCTCGCCTATCCCGAACAGCGGATTTTTGAACAGGGCGATCGACCAGGCGTAGGCTTGGGGCCAAAAGTGGGCGTTTGCCGTATCCCAGACGTGGATTACCAGGAATAGTAGAATGGCCAGTCCGGAAAGACGATGGGCAAGCCAGCTATACTGTCCGGAACGGCCACGATAGCGAATACTCTCGCGTACGGTAAGAATCAGTGAGGACATAAGAGGACGTCTCCGTGGCTCAACTTCCGTGGCTCAACTACGAAAGCGAGTATAGCATGGTTCACTTGATAAGCTAATCATGTGATATTTTCCGCGAGGATTGCCGCGCTTGCGAAGGGGCAGGGGCATTGCTAAACTTACGATCAATGGTCCGGCCCTTTGACTTGCGCGATCTAGCCTTGATTCGCCGTCTGGGCGAACGCGGCGTATCGTTGCACGCCGTTTCTTCCCTCGTTGAGAACTTTCATCCCCTCCGGGGCGCGATCATTAGCATGCTGGTCGGGGGCGAGTTCCCGACCTTCGTCTGGAAGCCGGACAACGGCGAGCAGGCCGGGTTCGTGCAACTCCGCGTGTCTAGCAGCGGCCCGCAGGCTCACGTGCTTTACATCAGCCCACGTTGCCCGGGCTCGCCCGACTACAATCCGGTCGATCTATCGCCCCTCCATAGCGCTGATTGCGCCATCTGGCTGGCCCTGCTCGATAGCGCCATCGGCGAGGTTGGACAGCGCGGCATTCAACACGTGATTGCCGAAACCGATGAGGGCAGCCCGGAACTGCTGGTGCTTCGGCGGGCGGGGTTTGTCGTTTACACCCGCCAGGACATCTGGGCGGTAGACGCGGCGCACTATCGCCACCAGGGCGCGGCCGCGCGCCGGCTACAGCGCCGACAAACGGCCGACGACTGGGACATCCAGCTGCTCTATGCCAACACGGTCCCACGGCTCGTCCAACTTGTCGAGCCGGCGCCACCGGTCAGCGAGGGCGAAAACTGGGTGTCGCGCTCCGGTAGCGAACTGGCGGCCTTCGTTACCTTGCGCGAGGGAGACGTAGCCACATGGCTGCGCTTCTTTATTCATCCCGACGCTGAGTCGGAGGCGGACGAAATCGTCGCCGCCGCCCTTGAAGTCGCCTTTGAGCGCGAGCCGGCGCGCGTTTACTGCTGCGTCCGGCGCTACGAAAGCTGGCTGCCCAATGCGCTGGCCCGCAGCGGCTTCGCCGTGTGCGCCAGCCAGGCGGTCATGGTTCGCCATACCGTCCATCACCTGCCGCGCGTGATGCCAGACGCAGCCGTCGCTCTGGAAGGACAACGGATCCCCGCCTCCTCCCCAATGATTCGGCACTTCCAATCGCCGGATAACAATGGCCACGGATGAGGCGTCTACAGGCTGAGATGGAAACCAAACAGTCGCACGAAGACTTACGTACGTTACTCTCGATCTTGCCGTTCAGTATTGCCAACAGCGTTGAGGAAGCCGGTCGCGAAGATGAACTGCTGGAAATCGTTATGGACCTCGGCCGCGTACCGACGGCCCGCTACGTTAATGGCGAGCGGGTGCTGCGCGAAAGCGAGGTAACCAACGACGAGATTGACCAGGTTGTCAATGGTATTGGCACATTTGACGACGACAATCGCGCCGGTATTGCCCGCACGCTCCACCGTATCTCCGGCATCCGCAATCGCCGTGAACAGGTCGTCGGTCTAACCTGTCGCGTGGGGCGTGCCGTTTTCGGCACCATCGAAATCATTGAGGACATTATCGCCGAGGGCCACAGCATTCTCATTCTCGGTCGCCCCGGCGTCGGCAAGACCACGATGCTGCGCGAGATGGCTCGTGTGCTGGCCGAGCAGAAGCGCGTCATCATCGTCGACACCAGCAATGAGATTGGCGGTGACGGCGATATTCCTCACCCGGCGGTCGGCCGCGCCCGGCGCATGCAGGTGCCGCGCCCCGCGCACCAGCACGAGACGATGATCGAGGCCGTGGAGAACCACAACCCGGAAGTCATCGTCATTGACGAAATCGGCCGCGAGCGCGAGGCGGAGGCAGCGCGCACGATCAATGAGCGCGGCGTCCAGCTCATCGGCACTGCCCACGGCAACAATCTGGAAAATCTGCTACTGAACCCGACGCTCTCCGATCTCGTCGGCGGTATCGAGAGCGTCACTCTTTCCGACGAGGAGGCGCGCCGGCGCGGCACACAGAAGACCGTACTGGAACGGCGCGCGCCGCCTACCTTTGACGTGCTGATCGAAATGCAGGACCGCCAGCGGCTGCTCGTCCATCGCGATGTGACTACTTCGGTCGACGCGATGTTACGCGGCGAGCCGGTGCAGGTAGAACTGCGCTGGTGCGACGACGCCGGGCAAATCCACCGGGAGCGGCAGAACCTGGTAGTGACCTCAACGGCCGTGACCGGCCGGCGGGGCGGCCCGGGCGGCACGGCCAACCCGGGCACGCCCCGTCAGGGTCGCGGGGCGCGCGAGATGCGCCCTGTTGGGCCGGGAACCGGTCGATCCGAGTCGCCCCACAACCCGACCATTCTGACCCCGTCGCGCGACTATGGCGCGAGCGAGGGCGAAGGGGACGCGCGAGTGGGCGGCGCGAACGGTGTTGAGCCGCGCAGCAACGGCGGGGGACGGACTGTCCGCGTCTTTGCCTACGGCGTCGCCCGCAACCGGCTTTATCAGGCAGCCAAGCACCTTGGCGTCAAGCTGGTGGTGGCCGAAACGCTGGAAGAGGCCGACGTTCTGGTGACGCTGAAAAGCTACTATCGCAAGCGCCGTCGCCTCATCAGCGACGCCGAGCAACACAACGTCGGGCGGCGGAAAGCCAGACTTCACGGCCTGGATCAGCGTCCAGCGCGGCGTCGGGATCTCGAGCACGCGGGCGTAGTAGAACGCGTGCTGGCTGGCGTCGAAGTCGGGGTCGCTCCACACCGTCTTGAGCTCGGCCGCGCCGAGGCTGTTGCTGTAGGTGGCCTTGTCGAGGTCGACCGTGCTCTGGATCGCCGGCACGCGGTGAGTCCACTTGTCGCGCTTGCGCTCGCCCGACCAAGCGACGTCGTAGACCTTCTCGAAACTCTGGCCGTTCCGCGTCCAGCCCTTGACGACCTGGATGCGGTCGAGGTTGCCCGAGGTCGGGTCCTT
>CAZSOD010000022.1:0-31295 GCA_964608255.1 uncultured Ardenticatenaceae bacterium | reverse complement strand
CCTTGTTGTAAGCGGCCTCCGCCTTCGAGTTGGCGATGCGCGCCTTGCGCACTTCTTCGGGCGACATGGCGGCCGTTATTTCGATCAGTTTGGGCGGGGCGATGCCGGCTGTCGCTGCCGGAGCGGGCGCGGCTGCCGGACGCGCCGAGGGCGCAGCGACCACCGGCGAGGCGGCTACGGCTGCCGCCGTCGGGCCCACGCGCGCGCCATCCCAGCCGTGGAAGCGGGCAATGCGCACCGCTGTCTGCGGGTCCTGGTTCAAAGCTTTGCTGGCCGTTTCCAGCGTGGACTGGCCGGCACGGCCGATGCGGGCATTGGCGCCGCGCGGCAACGCCGCCGCTCGCTTCGCGGCCTGAAGCCGCGCCTGCTGCAACTGGTCATCGTAATCAGCTTGGACCTTGATCCTGTGCCCGAACGTGACCCCTGGATTGTAGGCCTTCTCCTCTGCGGCCATTTCGCTGCGCGTGGCGCTGACGACGTGGTCGGCCCGGGATAAGACGAAGGCAAGCAAGAGGCCAACCAGCAGCACCAGGAAAATCACTAGGATCATCAGGAGAATGACCATAAACCAATCCCTCACCTGTTGTGGGCTTTGAATTGCAGCCCATTATAGCGATTGTGCGGAATTTCTCAAAAATAAAACGGCCCGGACAGAGGATGTCCGGGCCGTCTCATCGACTCTACTATCTGGTGCCGAAGGTGGGATTCGAACCCACATGAGGGAACCCTCACTACGCCCTGAACGTAGCGCGTCTGCCAGTTTCGCCACTTCGGCCAAGCAAGAACGTATTCTAGCAGACAAGCTCCGCTTGTCAAATGAAAATCAGTCCCATCAGGCTACTTCCATCACCTGCGCGGCTCGCTCCAGCCCTTCCAATCGCTGCCCCTTGGCATTGACCCACTCAACCTGATACTTCGCGGCCAGTTCAACCAATCCCCGCCACAGGTCGGCATTGGCCACCGGCTGGCCGTCCTTTTTTAACCAGCCGGCTTGTCGCCAGCCGCCCACCCATCGTGTCATACCCTGATACAGGTAATCGGAGGTCGTGAAGACTTGAACGCGACTGTCGGGCGGCAACAGCAAGAGTCCCTCAATGGCGGCCATGATCTCCATTCGGTTGTTGGTCGTTTTCGCTTCCCCCCCACTCTGCGCCGTCCACTCGTCGCCCGCGTGCAGCGCTACGCCCCACAAGCCCGGGCCGGGGTTGCCTTTGCACGACGCGCGAAGGTAGAGGCGCGGCACGTCGGCGGCAAGGTCAACCTTGGGCGTAATCGCCAGCCGCGCGTCACGGGCCAGCCGGTCCACGGCCTCGTTGAGAGGCTCGCCGCTGTGGCCCTGGACCCAATGCCAGTTGATCTCGTGCCGGCCCGCCAGCGTCTGGAGCTCGCGCCACAGCTCGGCGTTGGGCACGGGCCGGCCTGCCTTTGTGATCCAGCCGGCGTCGGCCCACTTGGCGACGCCCTCGGTGATGCCGCGGCGCAGATATTGCGAATCGGTGTGGAACTCGATGCGGCACGGCCGCTTGAGGACGCGCAGCGCGCCGATCGCCGCCTGGAGTTCCATCCGGTTGTTGGTCGTCTTGGGGTCGCTGCCCGTCAGGACCTTTTCGTGGTCGCCGTAGCGTAGGATAGCCGCCCAGCCGCCGATACCCGGGTTAGGGTCGGCCCCGCCGTCGCTGTAGATGGTGATGCTATCCATAGGAAAGGTTCCAGGTTCCAGGGGCCAGGTTCCAGGGGAAGAACGCTCTTCCCTGGAACCTGGCCCCTGGAACCTGGCCCCTATTTGTGCAACGCCGCCAGCATGTCGTCCACGCGCGTGAACTTGAGGCGCGGGCGGCCGCTCTCTTTACCGCGACTTAGTTCGAGCGCGTCGAGCTGCCGCCAGTCATCGAAGGATACCGCTCTTGGCTGTCGCTCCGCCACGAGTGCCGCCGCTTCGGCCGCTGTGGCGTGCGGCGCTTCCAGCACCCGACCGGCGCGCGCGTCAGCCAACATGCTCTCCACCGTCTCGGCCGCGTCCGGCTTGTTCGTGCCGATGACGCCGGTCGGCCCCCGCTTGATCCAGCCCGCGGTGTATTGACCGAGCAGCGGTTCCTTGGTAGCTGGATCGAGCACTCGCCCGGCGTCGTTGGGAATGACGCCCCAACTATCGTGAAAGGGCACGCCCGGCAGCGGTACGCCCTTGTAGCCGATGGAGCGGAAGACGAGACCGACATCTAGCGTCTCGAAGCGGTCGGTCGCCTTCGGACGCAGCGAACCGGCGTCGGTAGCGTATAGCACATTGTGGACCAGGCGCATCTGCTTCACGCGGCCCTGCTCATCGCCGATCAACTCAACCGGCGAGACGAGAAAGCGCAGGACAAGACGCTTGCTCTTGCCCGTTGGCTGGCGGCGCGCCAGCTCCTGGATGATCTCCACCTTGCGCACGTCGGCCCGGTCGGCCCCCACCAGGCTCGCCTCGCTGAGCGGGTCGAGCTCGGCTTCCTCCGCGGGAACAAGCGTGTCGCAATCGGCCAGTTCGCCCAGTTCCTTGGCCTCGGGCGCGGTGAAGGCCGCCTGGGCCGGGCCACGCCGGCCGAGTATGTAGACCTCCTTGACCTTACTGTTGCGCAGCGCCTCCAGAGCATAATCGGCAATGTCGGTTTTCATCAGCTCTTCGGGCGTGCGGCAAAGGATGCGAGCCACGTCGATGGCGACGTTACCCACGCCGACCACCGCTACGCGCTCCTGCGACAGGTCAAACTCGCAGTCGCGGTAGTCAGGATGGCCGTTATACCAGGCGACGAATTCGGTTGCCGGATGGCTGCCGATCAGGTCGTCGCCGGGAATACCGAGCGGCCGATCCGTCTGCGCTCCGGTTGAATAGAGAATCTGGTGGTAATACGCCTTCAGGTCATCCACCGAAACGTCGCGGCCAAGTTCAACATGACCGAAGAATCGGAAGCGCGGGTTCGAAGCGATGCGATCAAAGGCAGCGGTAACCGACTTGATCTTCTGGTGATCTGGGGCCACGCCGTTGCGAACCAGGCCGAACGGCGTCGGCAAGCGGTCGAAAAGATCAACCTCTACGACGAGGTTAGCCTCTTTGAACAGGCGCTCGGCGGCATAGAAACCGGCCGGGCCGGCGCCGATGATGGCTACGCGCAGTGGTTGCGCGGCCGATCCGGGTTGGGACATGGGTTTGTTACTCTCCTTCGGCAATGATGCGGGTTTCCAGCGTTTCGATCTCGCCTTTGTAAGCGTCGCGCTGCGTCTTCAGCACGTCGCCGATGGAGATAATGCCGATGAGTCGCCCATCATCGACGATGGGCAGGTGGCGGAAACGCTTCTCCAGCATGGTGTGGGCGACGGCCAGGACGTCGTCCTGCGGCATCCCCACGACAACTTCGCGTGTCATAATGCTCTCGACCGACCGGCCGAATACTCCCTCGTCGCTTGCCGCGTGGCGCATCACGTCGCGCTCGCTGAGGATGCCGACCAGCCGATCGTCGTCCAGGACGACCAGCGCGCCGATGCGATTCTCCACCAGCAGCGCGACCGCGCGCCGCACGGGCTCGTCCGGGGCAATCGTAATGACATGGCCTCTTTTGGTTGCCAGGATGTTACGGACTTTCATGCGTTCTCCTCTCCGGCGATTTCGGGGATGGGCGGTCAGGGATGGCTCAGCGCACGCCCGCCGCACAAGGCTAGTATAAACGAAAAGGCGCAAAGGGGTAACCTTTGCGCCTTGGTCAGCCGTCGTCGCGGACGTCCTTATTTGAGCGTCGTGCAGGCCGGGCAACTGCCGTCGGGCCGAACGATGGCGTAACCCGCCTGCGGATCGCCGGTCGGGTCGTAGCCGGTGAAGTCCACGTTGTAGACGATCATCAGCAGGACTCGTCCACTCGCCTCCGACAGATCGCGCGCCTCACCCAGCCACTGGGCATGCTCCTGCACCGACGTGCCGGCGGCCCAGGCGAAGTTCGGCGGCAGGGCGCTGAACCCCTCGCCCGACAGGTAGCCCAGTTCGGTGAAGCACAGCTTGCGCGCGCCGCCGAAGGTGTTGTAGTACAGGTCGACCATCGGCTGGTAATACCAGCTATAGTGCGAGCCGCCGGGGTGTCCGGTCGAGACGGTCGGCGAGGTCGCGCCGGCATTGTAATGGATGCCGATGCAGTCGGCATAGTTGGCCGCTCCGGCGGCGCGCATGCCGGCCAGGTACCGGTTGTCGGCCCAGGCGTTCGTACCGTTGTCGAAGCCGGTCGGGGCCGGCGCGCCGGTGACGACAAGGATGTTCGGGCTAACGGCCTTGATAGCCTGATAGGCGGGCGCGAGCATGCTATTGACGTAAGACGACGGGTCAATCTGGCCCGCCGGCCACTCGAAGTCGATATTTTGCTCGTTCCAGATTTCAATGGCATCGGGGCCGAGCCCCGCCACGGCGCGCACGTAATTGACGAAGCCGGCGAAGTCGATGCTGTTGGCCGTCGGGTAGGGCGTCTTGCCCGTCACTGTGACCAGCACTTTGAAGCCGTTGGCCTTGGCGTCCTGAATCTGTCCCGCCAGGGCGTCAGTCGTATCGCCGGGCGCCCACTTGGCCTGCAACTTGACCCACGTCATGCCCGCGTCTTTCATCGGCTGCTTGTTGGCGAAGGTCTGCGTCTGCCCGCCGAGGCCGAACCCGCCAGCGGGCGGCGGCACCGGCGTGACCGGCGGCGGCACCGGAGTCGGGCCAACCGGGCCCGCGCCAGGGATGAGCAGCACTTGGCCAACGTAAATCAGGTTGGGATTGACGATGTTGTTAGCCTGGGCCAGCGCCTGAACGGTCGTCTGGAAGCGCGCGGCGATCCGGGTTAGGGTGTCGCCGGGCTGCACGACGTAGGTTTGGTTACTTGGCGGGGGAGGGGTGGGCGGCGGCGTTTGCGGCGTGGGCGTCGGCCCGGGAGGCGCGACAGTCGGCTGCGCCGGCGCGCCGGGGATCTCCAGCACCTGTCCGACGTAAATCAAGTTGGGGTTCGGGATCCGGTTAGTCTGCACAATGGCATCGACCGAGGTGCCAAACTGGCGCGAAATGCGCCACAGCGTATCGCCCGGCTGCACGACGTAGGTGGCGGCCGAAACAACCGCAACCGTAACCAGCAGCAGAACGATGACCGTGATGGTGGCGGTCCACCGCGACCTTCTCATGACTTCTCTCCTTCGTTATATGTCAACTACCTCTATGGGCATTATAGACATAATATGAGGCGACCGCAAGTATTTTTCACATACGCACGGGCCCCGGGCTGCGAAGCGCGCGCCACATGCATCATGCCAGATTTCCTGATAGCATAGCATGAACCGCGCGTGAAATCTGGCTATGGTGAGGCGAGATGACGATTTCGGATTTTTCGGCCGTCCGGCAAACGGGTCTCGGCGACCTCGACTATCACGACAGTATCCTGACCACAATCGGCCGCACCCCTTTGGTGCGGCTCAACGCTGTCACCAGCGGTCTCGATCCGCTGGTGCTGGCGAAAGTAGAGTCATTCAACCCCGGCGGCTCGGTGAAGGACCGCATCGGCTGGCCAATCATCGAGGACGCCGAGCGCGAGGGCCGGTTGCGGCCGGGCGGAACTATCGTCGAGGCTACCAGCGGCAATACGGGCGTCGGGCTGGCCATTGCCGCCGCCATCAAGGGTTACCGCTGCATTTTCGTGATGCCCGATAAGATGTCGCAGGAGAAGATACTGTTGCTGCGCGCTTTCGGGGCGCGGGTAGTCGTAACCCCGACGGCTGTCGAGCCGGACGATCCGCGCAGCTACTACTCGGTCGCCCGCCGGCTCGTCGAAGAGACGCCCAACGCCATCCTGGCCAACCAGTATCATAACCCGGTTAACCCCCAAGCCCACTACGAGACAACCGGCCCGGAAATCTGGCAGCAAACGGGCGGCCGCGTCACCCACTTTATCGCCGGCATGGGCACGGGCGGCACGATCACGGGCGTCGGCCGCTATCTGAAAGAGCGCAACCCCGACGTGCAGATCGTCGGCGTCGATCCCGTTGGCTCCATTCTCTATGAGCTACACCGTTCCGGCGCCTATACCGAAGCCGAAAGCTACAAGGTCGAGGGGATCGGCGAGGACTTCCTGCCGGGCACGACTGACCTGAGCGTGATTGACGAGATCGTGCAGGTCGGCGACCGCGAAAGCTTGCTCATGACGCGCCGCCTTGTGCGTGAAGAAGGGATTTTCTGTGGCGGTTCCTGCGGCTCGGCCGTTGTCGGCGCAGTGCGCTACATTCAGCAGCATCGCCTGGGGCCGGACGCGGTTATCGTCGTGCTGCTGCCCGACTCCGGCTCGCGCTACCTGAGCAAGGTGTTCGACGACGACTGGATGCGCGAGAACGGTTTTCTCGACCAGGTCTGGAGTGACATCAGGGCGGGTGACATCCAGTCGCGCAAGCCGAGTGTCCAGGTCTACACGGCCTTCACTCGCGACCGTATTCGTGATGTCGTGACGCTCATGAAGGAGCATAACGTCTCACAATTGCCGGTAGTGGACGAGGACGGCCGCCTGCGCGGCCTCGTCAGCGAGATCGACCTCCTGAACCATATGCTCCAGGCCGACCACGTTCACCAACCGGATGAGACGATTGAAGCAATGATCAATGCCGAGGTGCCTGTAGTCGGACCGCAGGCGCGGCTGGAGACACTCATGTCGCTTATCAGCGATCGGCAGGCGGTAGTCATCGTCAACAACGACCGCGTCGAGGGTATCCTGACCAAAATCGACATCCTCGACTACCTCTCTTCACAGATCAGATAGAAACTACAGATTTTACAGATTCAAGAGTCCCAATCTGTGAAATCTGTGTAATCTATGGCTTCTTTTTTCCAGAAGGCTGAGCACATGATTGCAGAAACGGCCGCGCGGCTGCGCGAGAACATCCAGAAAGTCATCGTCGGCAAGGCGGAGATCATCGACCTGGCCCTAATCGCCATGCTGTGCGAGGGTCACTTGCTGCTGGAGGACGTACCGGGCACGGGCAAGACCACCCTTGCCAAGACCATCGCCGCCTCGCTCGGTTGCACCTTTCGGCGCGTCCAGTTCACGCCCGACTTGCTGCCATCAGACCTGACCGGTATCTACTACTTTAATCAGCGAACGCAGGAGTTCGAGTTTCGGGCGGGCCCGCTCATGGCCCAGATTCTGCTGGCGGACGAGATCAACCGCGCCACCCCGCGCACGCAGTCAGCGCTGCTGGAGGCGATGCAGGAGCGTCAGGTGACCGTCGACATCGCCACCCACCCCCTGCCGCGGCCGTTCCTGGTCATGGCGACCCAAAACCCTATTGAACTGGAGGGCACCTTCCCTCTTCCAGAAGCGCAACTCGACCGCTTCCTCATGAAAGTCGCCCTGGGTTACCCCGACGAGAGCAGTGAGAACGACATGCTCGTTCGCTTCGAGCGCAGCGACCCGCTGGCGACCCTGGAGAGCGTTGTCGGCCCGGAGGACATTCTGGGCATGCAGGCGCAGGTGCGCGATGTGCGCGTGGAGAACTCCGTGCGCCAGTACGTCGTCAGCGTCTGCCGGGCCACGCGACTCCACGACGACATCCTCCTGGGGGCCAGCCCGCGGGCGACGATGGCCCTCTATCGCACCTGCCAGGCGCGGGCGGCAATCGCCGGCCGCGAATTTGTCATTCCCGATGACGTGAAGCAGATGGCCCCCCACGTACTGACCCACCGGCTGGTCGTCAACCCGCAGACCCGCTTGCGCGGCCGCGCGCCTGAGGATGTGGTGCGCGAGGTGGTCAACACGGTCTCTGTGCCGGTCGAAAGCGTCTAGCGCGATGCCCGAGAGCTTACAGGACGTTCAGCTCGTCGCCCGCGACAACCAGCGCGAGGCGCTGCGGCGCGCCCGCCAGAATCTGATGCTGTCGGCCATGACCGGCAAGACCGTGGACGTGGGCGACATCGCCCGAGCGCGCGGCCTCGTGCTGCGCGAACGCGAAAACAGCATCTTTAGCGACGCCTGGATTCCGCTGGCCGGCTTTTTCGTCATTGTCGGCCTGCTGGCCGGGCGCAATGCCGGCTTCATCGCTCTCGGCCTGGTGCTCCTGCTCATCGTCGGCGTCAGCACGCTCTGGAAGAATCTTTCCCTGCTCGGGGTCAGCTATGAACGCCTGTTTGACCAGACCCGCGTCTTCCCCGGCGAGCCGATCACCCTGACAGTGACGGTGCAAAACGACAAGCGCCTACCCCTGACGTGGCTGCGTTTCCGCGACAGCTTGCCCGTTCCGCCCGACACGGGCGACGTGCTGCCGTCACTTTCCGGCGAGCTGGTGGGCAACTTCAGCCTGACCAGCGTCTTCTCCATGCAAAGCCACGAGCGGATGGAGCGGACGGCCGTGCTGCGCTTCCCGGTGCGCGGCTACTACAAGGTCGGTCCGGTCGCCTACGAGTCAGGCGACATCTTCACTCTGTTCACGTTGGAGCGCGAGCACAAGTACATCGACACGCTGATCGTCTACCCGCAAATCTGGCCCCTGGAAGAATTGGGCCTGCCACCCAAGGAGCCGTTTGGCGAGCTGCGCGTTCGTCAAAGTCTCTTTACCGACCCCATCCGCACGCGGGGCATCCGCGACTACCAGCCGCAAGACCGCTTCCGCGACGTCCATTGGAAGGCAACGGCCCGCCGCGGCCACCTGCAGACCAAGGTCTACGATCCGTCGACGGGCATGACCATGGCCGTCTTTCTGAACGTCGCCACCTTCGCCCGGCACTGGATGGGCTTCGACCCCGACCTGCTGGAGCGAGCGATCAGCGTCGCGGCCTCCATCTGCAACTATGGGGCGCAGCAAGGCTGGGGAATCGGCGTCTACGCCAATGGGGCCGTGCCTAATTCCGACCAGCCCATTCGCGTGCCGCCCGGTCGGTCCCAAAACCAACTTGGCAATGTACTGGAGGCGCTGGCGGCCGTGACCGAATTCGCCACAGGCGCCATTGACATGATGCTGCTGCGCGAGAGCCCCAACCTGCCGTGGGTCTCAACCATTGTGCTGGTGACGGCTGTCGTCACTGACGAAATCCTGGCGGCGCTCGTCCGGCTGCACGAGGCGGGCCGCCGTGTGGTGCTGCTCGCGCTGGGCGACGAGCCGCCGCCTCTCCTGACCGGACAGCGCGCCGGGGGCATCGTCACTTATCACATCCCGGCCAGCGCGCCCGCCTTCCAGGCCGGTCACCGGAGCACAACGGCGACCGAAGCCGCCCTCAGTCGCATTCCGACGCCGGAGCCGGTGCAACTGGAGCTGGAGGCAGTCAAGTGAGCGCCACAAGCGGCGCGCGAAGCGCCCGCCGTGGACTTGTGGCCCCCGCAGCCACCGCCTGGGGCTACATCCGTCACGAACTCCTCTTCCTCTGCTTCGCGGTCATGGAGATCGGTCTACTGACGCCGCTGGTGCTGGTCATCCTCGGCTGGGCGCGCTATTGGTCGCCCGCGGCTGTCACGCTCTGGCTGCTGCTAATGATGCTGCTCCCGCTAAACCTCGTCCGTCTGATGAGCCTTCTCCACGTCAGCATCCGGGGCCAGCGGCGCGCGCTAATGGGCGCGCTCTTGCTGATTGTGTTGGTTAGCTGGCGCCAACTCCTCTACACACCAGCCGGCCCCTTGGACTTCGACTGGCTGCGCCAGTTCGCCGCCAGCCTGGGCGACAGCGGCAATCTCATCTGGGCCCGCGACCTGTCAGTGTTTCTGGTCACGCTGCTGGTCTGGTGGCGGGGCATCCGCCTGGCGGGGCGCGCGCCGGAAATCAATAACGTCGGCCTGCGCCTGCGCCTTGGCGGGCTAATCTTCGCGCCCCTCGTTGTCTGGTTCGCCTCCAGTTTTCTCAATACGAGCGTCGTCCCCTTCGTCCTCATGTTCTTCCTGGCGGCCCTGATGGCCGTGGCGCTGGTCAGGGCTGAAAACGTGGAGCAAGAGCAGCGCGGCACGGCAGCCACGCTCAACGCCCGCTGGTTCGCGGTCGTCGCCGGAGCCGCCGCAACCATTACCCTGCTTGGTGGTGTGGTGGCCGCTTTTGTCAGCGGCGATTCACTCTATACCGTGCTGGCCTGGCTCTCGCCCCTATGGCGGGCCATGCAATTCGGCGCGACCGTTGCGTTTGCCGTCCTCTTTGAGCTGGTCTACCCTGCATTCGAACTGCTTGCCGTGTTGGTCGGCTATCTCGGCCGCTTCTTGGCGCTGCTTCTTGGACAGGTAGCCGCGCAACTACGCGAAGCCAGTATCCTGTCTCCCCTGGAGACGCCCGTCGTACCGACTCCCACCGCCACGGCCGCGGGAGCCGCGCGAGTCTTCACGGGGCAGGCGGTAACGGTCGTTGTCATGCTGGGGTTGATTGTGCTGGTCGGGCTGGCGCTGGCCCGCGTCTACCAGCGCGCAACCTTTGCCGCGCGCACCAGTGAGGCCAGCCGGACGCTTGCGGCGGACGAAGAGGAGCCGGGGCTGGGCCGGCGGGTATTGGAACGGCTGGGGCTGTTGCGGCAGTGGCGCGCGGCGGCATCCATCCGGCGCATTTACCGGCTGATGTGTCGCGCGGCGACCGCAGCCGGTTATCCACGCCTGGAGGCGGAAACGCCCTACGAGTACCTGCCGACCGTGAGCAGGGTTTGGCCCAATCACGCGCCTGAGGTTCGGCAGATCACCGAGGCGTTCATCCGTGTCCGCTATGGCGAAGTGCCGGAGACGCGCGAAGAACTGGCGGCGATCCATGAGGCCTGGCGGCGATTGGAAACCGCCGAGCCGCAGCGGCGCGCCACCCCGGCGACCGACGTTGCCGCCCTCACCAAGCGCGAGTAGCGTCGCCACGCAGACGCAAGCCCGCCGGTGGGCGATTGGCGGAGCACCCAAGGAGTGGGTCGGCCGCCTAGGTAGGGTTTACGCCGCGCAGGGCCGTCTCCAGGTCGCTCTTCGTCTCGTCGGTGATGTCCACCGCATAGGGCCGGCCCGCAAGGTCGCGGATGATGGCCGCGATGAAGGCGCTCTGGCCGTCAGTGTACTCGAAGAGCAGCGCTGACGTGTTCGAGCCCATCCGGTCGGCAACCACTTCGGCCTGTTCCTGACTAATGCGCAGATCGGGGCTCATGCCGGCTAATGCGCCAGCCTGATTGCCCATGAGACTGCCGCCAAAATGGCCGCTGATCATGGTGTTGATCACGGGGCCGCTTACGCCATCCTCATCCGCCGCGCCGCTTTCGGCCGCAAAGCGGCGAGCCTTGCTGATGGTCACGTTACCGGACGCGTCCTTCAGAACGACGATTGCGCCTATCAAGTTGATGCGTTGGGTGTTGTGCAGGCTCTCGAGGCGTTCAAGGGCCTTGTCGGCATAAGTGGGATCGGTGAAGGTCACGGTGATGGTGTTACTCATGTCTTCCACCTCCAGCAGTATTTGCTCCACCGGCATTATAATGGTTGCGTCAGGTATGCTACCGTGGAGCAGCCACCCTTAACTCTTGACTCATGTGCGTGGCGGCCCGCTTCGGGCAGCCTAGGCACTGTGACCCTCAGGGGCCAGTTCGTCCATACGCTCGCTGACCAACCCGTTGCCGCCCTGCCCTGCTTCCTGATATGCCACCGCCGCCGCCATGAAGGCCGCGAACAGCGGGTGCGGCCGGTTGGGACGGCTCTTGAACTCAGGATGAAACTGGCTGCCCAGCATGAACGGATGGTCGCGCATTTCGGCGATCTCCACCAGGCGACCGTTGGGCGATAGGCCGCTAAAGACCATTCCCGCCTCGCCCAGCATTTCCCGGTAGGCGTTGTTGAACTCCCAGCGGTGGCGATGGCGCTCGGTGATGCTGTCTGTGCCATAGGCCGCGCGCGCCTTGGAGCCAGGCAGCAGTCGCGCCGGGTATGCGCCCAACCGCATGGTGCCGCCCATGTCGGTCAGCTCGTGCTGGTCAGCCATCAGGCTGATGACCGGGTGTTCGCAGTTGCGGTCGAACTCGGTGCTGTTGGCCTCATCCGTGCCCAGCACACTGCGCGCCAGCTCGATGCACATCACCTGCATTCCCAGGCACAGCCCGAGATACGGCACCTTGTTCTCCCGCGCCCAGCGCGCGGCCATGATCTTGCCCTCGATGCCCCGCTCGCCAAAGCCCCCGGGAACCACAATGCCGCTTACGCCGTCGAGCATCTCCCAGCCCTTGCCGCGCTCCAGATCACCCGAGTGAACCCACTCGATCTCGACCTGCCGGTTGACCGCGCCGGCGTGGTAGAGCGCCTCGCGCACGCTCATGTAAGCATCATGGAGTTCAACGTACTTGCCGACGATGGCGATCTTGATGCTCGGCTTCGGCCGCCGGATGTGGTCGATCATCGTTTGCCACTCGCGCAGGTCGGGCGCTATGGCCGGCGTCAGGCCCAACCGGCGCAGGACGAAATCGGCCAGCTTCGTCTCTTCAAGCAGAAGCGGGATGTTGTAGAGAATGTCGGCCGTAACGGCGGGGATGACCGCTTCGCGCGGCACGTCGCAAAAGAGCGAGATCTTGTTCAGGTGCTCTTCCGGAATGGGATGATCGGCGCGGGCGATGATGACATCGGGCTGGATGCCCGTACTGCGCAGTTCGGCCACGCTGTGCTGGGTAGGCTTCGTCTTCAACTCATTGCTGGCCCGCAGGTGAGGCAAGAAGGTGACGTGGACATAGAGCGTATTGTCGCGGCCGACGTCAGAGCGCATCTGGCGCAACGCCTCCAGGAAGTGGACGCTCTCGTTGTCGCCCACCGTGCCGCCGACCTCGACCAGGACAATCTCCGCCTCGCTCTTGTCGGCCACGGCGTGAATGTAGCGCTTGATCTCGTTGGTCAGGTGGGGAATGACCTGGATTGTGCCGCCGAGGTAGTCGCCGCGCCGCTCGCGCGCGATCACTTCGGCATAGACCCGGCCTGTGGTCACGTTGGAGGCCTGGTTCAGGCTAATGTCGATGAACCGCTCATAGTGCCCCAGGTCGAGATCGGTCTCCGCGCCGTCGTCGGTCACAAAAACCTCGCCGTGTTGATAGGGCGACATCGTCCCGGGATCGACGTTGATGTATGGGTCGAGCTTTTGCGCGGTCACGGTAAAGCCTCGCGCCTTAAGCAACCGGCCTAATGCCGCGGCCGTCACGCCCTTGCCAACCGAACTGACCACGCCACCGGTAAAGAAAATAAACTTGGTCATCGCTACTCCCTGAAAACGCAGGTGGGGCATGTCATCCTGGGTGACATGCCCCACCATCTCTAACCAGGGTTCCGCGCCGGGCCGAACCCATTTCGACTGTGCGGATCGCTTCTTCGCATACCGCCCTCGCAACGGGCGAAGAATAGCACACGGCTGGAGGCGATGCAAGGACGCCGGCCAATCGACAACTCATTCGCGCACCCGGCCACTCGAGAACACGAAGGGCGTGGTGGGAAGGCAGTCGGCTCGAAGCGATGTGCGTGCCATTCTGCTCACTCACCGGTAAGCTCAGGCCAACACGCAAAAGGAGAATTGTGATGCTCGATTTCAACGACAAGGTTGTGCTCATCACCGGCTCATCCCGGGGTATCGGCCGGGCCATCGCCCGGCTCTTCGCAGAGCGCGGCGCGCGGGTGGCCGTCCACTACAATCGGAACCGGGCCGCGGCCGAAGCGACGCTTGCCGAGCTGCCTGCCGGCTCCCACTTGCTCGTGCAGGCCGACCTAACTGACCCGGCGGCCGTAGCGGCGATGGTGGAGGCGGTGGTGGCCGAGGCCGGGCGCGTCGATGTGCTGGTCAACAACGCCGGCATCTACGAGGACCATCCGCTGGCCGAAGTGAGCTATGAGGAGTGGCAGGCGAGCTGGCGGCGGGTCATCGACGCCAACCTGATCGGCGCGGCCAACGCCTGCTACTGCGCCGCGCGGCACATGATCGCCCAAGGCGGCGGCCGCATCGTCAACGTCTCGTCCCGCGGCGCCTTCCGCGGCGAGCCGACCGGCCCGGCCTACGGGGCGAGCAAAGCCGCGCTGAATGCCATGAGCCAGTCGCTGGCGAAGTACCTGGCGCCCTTCCACGTAACCGTGGGCGTGGTCGCACCCGGCTTCGTCCAGACCGACATGGCGCGCGAGGCGCTCAGCGGCCAGAGCGGGGTTGAGATTCGCGCTCAGAGCCCGTTCAACCGCGTCGCCCGGCCGGAGGAGGTCGCCTATGCTGTCCTCTTCCTGGCCTCCGAGGGGGCAGAGTTCATGAGCGGGGCGATCATCGACGTCAACGGGGCGTCGTACTTGCGGACGTGATGGACCCCCGCCCGTCACGGGGCGAGTGAAGGCGCGGCGGGCACCTTCGGAGCGCTAGCCGCGCCGCCGGAGCGTAACCAGGGCGACGCCGACAACCACAAGCGCGCCGCCGGCCAGGCCAAGGGAGGTAGGAATGGCCCCGAAGAGCAGCAGCGCCCACAGGATGGTGACGACCGGGCTGATGGTGAGGAGAATGGTGTGGATGCTCATCGGCATTCGGCGCAGGGAGAGGTAGTAGAGGCTGCGGCTTATTGAAACGTCCACCGTACCCGCAATAAGGACGAGAAACCACGCTGTCGCGCCGGGCCAGACCAGCTGCCCGCGCGCCGCCGCAAAGATGAACAGGAAGAATGCCGTCGTTGCGATGCGAAACAGGAAGAAGTTGCCAAAATCGATCCCCTCGCCATGGCGCTTGACGATGGCCGTATGCAGCGCATAAAGGAAGGTCGAAACAAGCACCAATGCCGAGCCAAGCCGCAGGTAGTCGCCGGGCTGGAAGCTGATGAGAAAGACGCCGGCAATAGCGACCATCGCGCCCAGCACGTCGCTCGGCCGCAGCCGCTCGCGCAGCCACAGCACGCCAAGTCCTAGAGAAAATACCACTGCCGTCTTGCCCAACAGCGAAGCAGTGCCGGGGTCGATGAACGCGACCGCGCCGTAGTTGATCACCGTCGAGGCGGCGACCAACAGGCCAATGGCGACGAAGAAGCGCCAGTGGCCGCGCAGGACACCCGGTCGCACGTCGCGCCGCGCCCACTGGAAAGCGCCAACCTCAATTGCGCCCACAGCCAGCACAAGAAAAGAGGACATTTCGGGCGGCAGGTGCGGCAGCAAGGCGCGAGCAAAGACGAAGTGGAGGCTATCGACCACGAGCAGGGCCGTAAAGAGCAGCCCCGTGTGGACACGTGGGCGAGGCGGCGTCCCCGCCGGGCCGGACGCGGCGCTCACAAAGCCCAGCGCACGCTATCGCCGATTGTCAACCTGCCGGGCCGCAGCACGCGAGCATATAGACGCGCCCATCCCGGGGAGGTTTTGGCCGAGATGCGGCCGAACGCCTGCCCGGCGAAGGAGTTCTGGATGTTGCGACACGGCGCGGCGTAACCGGTGATCTCGATCTCCACCCACTCGCCCAACCGTAATCGCGCGCCTGGCACGAGTCGCGCCCAATCAAGCCCGCTCAGGGTAACGTTTTCGCCCACCGACCCGGGATAGATCGGATGGCCCTCGGCTTGCAGGGCCAGAATGCGCTCCAGCGAGAAGAGGCAGACGGCGCGCTCAATTCCGCCGTGATGCTCCAGGTCGCGCTGGCGATCGCCTTGCAGTCCGAAGACGCTGATCTCAACCGAGCGCACCGGCGACTTCGGCACACCCCCGCCGGAGACGTTGATCTGGAAAACGCGCCCATCAGAGTCCTGGATCATGAGATTTAGCCAAGCCGGGGCAAGTCATGTCGTTCGTGCGACGGCGGCGGGCAAATACCCATCACGCGCAACCGACCTTGACGGCTCAATCAGTGCCGGCGCGAGAGAGTGTAGCCACGGGCCAGGGCCGTGTCAACCGCCGCGCGGCACGCTCGACCAGCGCCGCCACGCGCATGCCACCCAGCGTCACACCCGCCGTCGATTGCCCCGGGAAGATGGAGTCACCCACCAGCCACAGATTCGGGACTGGCGTGCGCGGACCGCGAGCCGCAAAGAGCGACGTCTGGGCAAAGCCCCCGACCATGCCCAGCGGCCGGCCGGTATAAGTCTGAAACGTCACCGGCGTGCCCGGCAGCCGCAGGCGGATAGCCGGACGCAGGCCGGGAATAACGCGCTCGGCGGCGCCGATCAGGCGCTCGGCATATTCCTCTCGCCGCGCCGCGTATTCACACTCATCGGGCTTTTCCCTCAGCCGCCACCACTCCGCCACATCGGTATGAGTGGAAAGCGTGGCGGCGCGCATCCCGGCGGGCGCGCGTTCGGTGTCGGCCGCCCCGGCGAGCGACAGGAATACTGAATTGCCCTCGCCCAACGGCCGCCCGGCATCAACGATGATCTGGTGGTGGTCGACAAGATCAGCCGGCAAATGCGTCGCGTCTAACCCCAGGTAGAGGGTAAACGCGCCCCAGGTTGGCCGCAGGCGGTCAACGTCACGGCGCAGGGCCACCGGCGCGTCGTCGCCCAGCAGACGGGCTACCCCCCAGGGGGTCGTGTTGGCCAGCACGAAATCGACCGGCAGGCTCAGGCCGCGCTGCGTGTGGACGGAGGTCGCTCGCCCGTCGCGGCTGAGCGCCACCCGAGCCACGCGCTGCCGGTAGAGAACCTCGCCGCCATGCGCGCGTATCCAGTCAACCAGCACCCGCGCCAGCGAACCAATGCCCCCACGGACGTGATTGACGCCGCGGCGTGGCAAGTCGAGCGCGGCGCTGCCGTAAAGAGCGCCGGCGCGGCCGGCCGTCGTCTGGGCCGAAATGAGCAGTTGCCCGTCAAGAAAAGCCCGAAACAGCGGGTCGCCCTCAGGCGCAAAGTCGGCAACCGTGCGAAACAGGTACGGCATGGCTCGCAACGTCCGGGGGCGCAGCGCCGTGGCCAGGGTTGCCAAGTCGCGCGCCGACTGCGGCGGCCAGGGAAATGGCCGGGAAGAAATATCCCACGACAGGTCAGCCAGCATCTCCTGCGTCCGCCAGAACGGCTCGGCGGTTGGGAACGCGCCCTGGCGCTCCTCGCGCCAGGCGTCCGCGTCCGCCCACTGAGTGACGGCGCGGCCGTCGGGCAGATGGACCACCCAGGCCGGATCGACCGGATCCACCGGCCACTCCAGTCCAAGTGCCTCCGCGAGCCGGGCGTGGGGCCCGCCGGATGAAAAGCCGCCGGCCAGCGTGGCCCCGGCGTCGAAGCGAAAACCCTTGTGAAAGAAGGTGCCGGCGCTGCCCCCGGGGTAGACGTGGGCTTCCAGGACGGTGACGGCATGCCCGGCGCGCAAGAGGAGCGCCGCCGCTGTCAACCCGCCAATGCCCGCGCCGATAACAATGGTGCGTGGTGTGGACATGGCGTTAGCCGGGCGCGGTGGAGGCGGAGGCCTGCCGGGCCACACCGCGCCGGGTAAGCAGCTTGCGGGCCGTGAACAGGTAGAGCAGGCCGGGCCGGGCGAAAAGCAGCCGGCTGATGAGGCCACGCCAGCCCGCGTCATGCTCGTACACAATGTGGTCGTCGACGCGCGTCTGGTTAGGGCCAACGGCCGTGAAACGGTGGGTGTGGCGCCACGACTTAAGCGGGCCGCGCGTTTGGGTGTCGGTGAAGCCGTGGCGGCCGACGTCGCTATGGACAGCTTGCCAGCGCACGGGGAACGGGCCGAACCACAATGTAAAGTCGGCCCGCGAGCCTTCGGCGAGCGGCTCAAAGCGGTGGATGCGGGCGAAGATCGGCAATGGCGTGAGCTGTTTCAGGACGCTCGTGTCGCGGTGGAACGCGATCACCCTCTCGAGCGGCGCATCCACAAGAAAGCTGTGACTGAACTCGGACATCGATGACTCCTCGGGCGAAACCGGCAAGTGAATACGCTATCCCAGATCAAGGAGGCCAGAATGCCCTTCCAAATGAGCGGCAAGAATACGCGCGGCGACCTTAGCTGGCGGCGGCGCATCCTTGGGCACCCGCAGCGGGACTTTGTCCCATAGCGGCGTGGCCACAGCCGCAGGGCGCACGACCGTCACCCGCCGCCGGCGTTGCTCCTTGCGCAAAGCCTCGGCAAACGCTTCCAGGCCCGCTTTGGAGGCGGCATAGGCCGAGAGGCCCGGCAGTCGCAAGCGCTCGCTAATCGCACCGATGAAGACCAGGTGCGCGTCCGGGGCCAGTAGCGGCAGGCTATAGCGCGCGGTCAGATAGGCTCCGGTGAGATTGGCGGCCAGGATGCGCGTCCACGTCGCCGGGTCCAAATCCTCGACCGGCGCGGCGGCGATGTCGCCCACGGCGTAGACCCACAGGTTAACCTCGCTCATCTCAAACGCCGCGGCCTGCACGGCGCGCTGCACGCTGAACGCATCGGCCACGTCGGCCTGTAAGGAAAGCGCCGCGCTGTCGCGTAGACTCTCTTCGTCGCGCCCCACGGCGGCGACCGTCCAGCCGTTATTCTTCAACTGGGTGACCAGCGCGCCGCCGATACCGCCGTTCGCGCCCCATACCATTGCCGTTCCCATGCCGTACCTCTCTTGTCACTTTATCAATGAATGGGATAATAGCAGTATGTACAAGTTTTGTCAATGTTTTATCTAAATTGTCCTGATTTGTTTGCGGGCGGCAAAGTCAGAGGATTCTGAGAAGAGCGCCGTCATTGTCCGGGCCTTTTGTCGCATCGGCCTATAATCGCCGGCGTGAAGTCGTTTATCCGCCGCCTCGTTTTCGCCGTCTTGCTAACGGCCGCTATTTTGGTCGTCGTGCCGCTGCTGTGGCGCGCCGCGATACGCCTTTATTACCAGCAGACGATCTATCCCCAGCCGGACGCGCCCTCGCGACCCGTAGCCATCGTCTTCGGCGCGGCGGTTTATAGCAACGGCCGTCTCAGTCCCGTCTTGCGCGATCGCGTGGAGACGGCCATTGCCCTGTACAACAACGGTCAGGTAGACCACATCATTATGAGCGGCGACAACCGGACCGTTTTTTACGACGAACCTGGAGCGATGGTGGCCTACGCCGTCGCACAGGGTGTGCCGCCGGAAGATGTCACCGCCGATCGGGCCGGCCACCGCACCTATGACACCTGTTACCGCGCCCGCCACGTCTTCGACGTCCGCCAGGCTGTGCTGGTGACTCAGGCGTTCCACCTGCCGCGCGCGCTGATGACCTGTGAGGGGCTGGGTATCGACGCGGTGGGAGCCGTCGCCGACCAGCGGCCGTATCGCGGCGCGCGCTGGTACGAGTTGCGCGAAACCTTAGCGACGCTGGTCGCGGCCTGGGATGTCGTGCGGCGCGATCCACCGCCGATCATCGAAACGGCCCAGGAAAAAGAATCGGAAATCGGCTGGCCGGCGCAACTGGCGGGAAACCGATAGAACCGGCCAATGACCTGGGGCGACATGTACATTGGCGGACGCCGGCGATCGCCCGACATACGCCTCTTCGACCGGGTCAGAGCGCAACTAGCAAGCGCTGCCCGGCCGCCCACCCGGACAGGAAAGCCCCTTCGACTCGCGGCCCGTCAAAGGCGTCCCCGGCAAAGACCAGCGGCGGGTTCAGCGCAGCGACGAAGCAACGCTCGTGGTAGAGATGGGTCGGCACGGCATAGCGCCAGCGTTTAAGGGAACTCCCGACCACTGCCGCATCCGGGGCCAGCCACGGGCTTAGCTCGCTTGCCAGCCAGTCCAGTACGTGCCGGTCGTCCTGAGCCCACCGCGCCGTGCTGGCTTCTCGCCCCGCGTGGACCGTCACTATCCGGCGCTGCGGGGAAATACCCTTACCCTGGTTATCGGAGATCCAGCTCACGGCATGGCCGGGCCGTTGCAACGCGCCCGGCTCCGGCAGTTGCGTCTCGCCCTCGACGACAAAGAGGCCACATAGACACGGCGCATAGGCCACAGCCGCCAGCGCGGCGCGGTCGGCCGGTGGAAGGGCCACGCCGCCCGCCGCCAGCAGCGCCAAGGACTGCGGCACAGGCGCAGTCAGGAGCACGGCGCGCGCTTCAATGACCGCGCCCGCGGCATCCACGCCCGCCCAGCCAACCTTTGCCTGCTGCAAGGCCACCAGACGGGTGTCCAGGCGCACATCCAAACCCTCAGCTAGATGCGCGGCGAGCGCCCCGAAGCCGGCCTGAGCGGCGTAGCGTGGGTAGCTGTCCGCTGGGGCAGCCAGGAGCGATCCATCCGACCAGCCGCGCGACCACTCGAAGACAAGGCCGGCATCGAGCCAGCCAGCAACCGCGCGCGCAAACTCCGGCGTGCGAACGGTGAAGAACTGCGCCCCATAGTCGGCCCGACCGCCGCCCAATATGCGCGTCGCCAGCCGCCCGCCGGGCACTCGCCCCTTATCGGCAATAGCGACCGACCGGCCGGCGGCCCGCAGCACCCCGGCCGCAGCCAGCCCGGCCGCGCCTGCACCGATGATGAGAACGTCAACGCCGCTCACGGGCGCCGCCGATAAAGAGCTAACACCAGAAAGCTACCCAGCACAACACCCGCTCCCAGGAATATCCAGGAGGCGATCGGAACGCCACCGGAATCGTGGCCAGTCGTGCCGTTGGCAAGAGAGGCGTCGGCCGACGGCGCTGCCGGCGACGCGGCGGCCGTCGTTGGCAAGGCGACAACCACCATGGGCGCGGTGGCCGTGGACGTAGCGGTAGGCGTGGGTGTAATCGTAGGCGAAGCGGTTGGCGTTGGCGTCACCGTGCGCGTGGCCGTTGGCGTGCGCGAAGGAGTGGGCGATGCGGTGAGCGCAAGAATTGTGGTCGTGGCGTTGGGCGTGCTCGTCACGGTAGGGGTGATCGTGGCAGTGGCCGTGGCAACAACTGCGCGCGTTGGGTCGATGGTGGCGACAGCGTTGGAACTCCGCGCGCCGGCCGCGGTTTCGATGAGAAAGATCGGCGGACCGCCGATGTCGCAAGCCGGCTCGCAATGGGCTCCGGAAAGGCGAAGGCGATAGTAGCCGCTCCGCGCGCGCAGCGTTTCCTGTTCCTCGCCTGTGGCGGAGACCAGAAGCGCCTCATTGGCCAGAGCGGGCACTTGGAGCGTCACATCGTCCGCGGTCCGCGCCCAGAGGATACGCGTCACTCCGGCGGGTCGATGGAAAGTGAAGGCATAGAAATATGGCGACTGCTGGCGCTCCACCGGATAGGTGAAGCCGCTCAGATAGCGAACAAGCGTCTTATAGGCATAGAACGCGGGCCGGCGCGAGCCGTCCGGGCGTATGATCCCAAAAGATTCGCCGCCGGAGGGCAACAGGAAGTCATAGAGTTTGTAGACCCCGATGCGGGCGCTTTTAGCCCCAAAGCCCAGCGCGTGCGCCTGGACAAGGTACCAGGCCTGTTCATCCAGATCGACCTGGAAGTTCGGTCGCGTCACCGGCCACAGCGGGTCCAGATTGGGCGAGGCATTCGTCTCATTGATCCAGATGGGTTTCCGCAGTCCGTATCGTTGCTGAATAGCCCACGTTTCCTCCACCAGCGTCTCCACCGTCTCCACGCGGAAATAGATGTGAAGCGTGATAACGTCGAAGAAGTAGTTATTAGCCCGGCCGTCGGGATCGGCCGTGGCCACGGTCAGGAACTTGTTCAACCATTGCGGATCATGCCAGTATGACCATCCGGCGAGGTGGATGATCGCCTGGGGGTCATTTTCCCGGGCCACCTGGTAGGCCACTTTCAGCAACTGGTAGTAATCCCGGGTTGTGCCGCTGAACTCGTGGCCATAGACGCCGCGCTCAATCTCCGGTTCGTTCCAGACGATCCAATGGTGGACGCCACGCGGCGCATAGTACTCGACAACCCGACGAACGTAGCCCGCCCACAGGTTGTCGGGGTCGTCCACCGGCAAATAGAGCCCGCGTGGCACGCCGGAGAAAGGCTCGCCGTCGGTCGCCCAAACCGGTGTGTTCTTCAGCAAACCCACCACCATCCGATCATGGGCCTGGGCATCCACCAGCCACTCTTCCAGAACGTGAAGCGTGTTCCAATCGTCAGGGCCGGTGGGCTGGATCTCGTTCCAATAAAAGAGGATGCGGTCCCAGCCGACGTTTAGCTCGGCCGCGTCCTCCGGTTGCCAGAACGCTTCAATGATACCGAATCGGGGGTCGACCGGGGGCTGTTCCTCGTCGTTCTGCGCGACGGTGAGGGTCGCGCCCAGCCACAAAAGCAGCGCCGGCGCGACCAGAAAGGCCAGCCGGCGCATCAGAACTATCTTCCTCATGATGTGTGCGCCATGTTAGCGCCGTTAGTCCAGCGCTGAATCCATGATTATAATCGGGCGACGCTCCTTTCTCCAACTATGAACGCCTCCCCTACCCCACCGCTAAGACTACGCCCGGCCCAGGAGCAAATCCTGGCCTATCGCGGCGGCCGCATGGCCGTCAGCGCCGTGCCCGGCAGCGGCAAGACATTCACCCTCTCACTGCTGGCGGCGCAGCTAATCGCCGACGGCCGTGTGGACGCCGCCGCCGGCCAACAGGTCTTGGTCGTCACTTTCCTGAATGCCAGCGTCGATACCTTTCGCGCCCGCATCCGGCGACGGCTAACAGAGATGGGGCTACCCGACGCCGGCTTTGATGTGCGCACGCTGCACAGCCTGGCGCTGGAAGTCGTGCGCTGGGGCAGCGATCTGCTGAGCGATGACCTCGTCGTGCTCGACGATGCCCAGAGCCGACAATTCCTCGACGCGGCCGTGGACGGCTGGATTAATGACAACGTCCGCCTCTGGGAAACCTTCTTGCCGGAGTATGGGACGGAGTACAGCCCGCAGATGATCGCCCGCTGGCGTGACATTACGGCGACGACGGCCGCCGCCTTCATCCGGACGGCCAAGAACGAGCGCCACCGGCCGGAAGCGATCTTCGCCGCGATTCAGACGGCGCTGGAAGAGGTAGGGGAGCGAGGCAGCAGGGAAGCAGGGGGAGATGGGCCAGATATCGGGCGGTCGCCCCTGATGCACATGATGGTCGGCATCTATAGCCGCTACCAGACCGCGCTGGCGCGACAAGGCGGCCTCGACTACGATGACTTGATCTGGGTGGCGGCCGACCGGCTGGAGCGCGAGCCTGACCTCGTCGCCAGCCTGCGCGAGCGCTGGCCCTTTGTGCTGGAGGACGAGGCGCAAGATAGCGTGCCGCTGCAAGAACTCCTGCTGGAGCAGTTGACCGGGCCGCAGGGCAACTGGGTGCGCGTGGGCGACCCCAACCAGGCCATCACGAGCACCTTCACTGCCGCCCACCCGCGGTTCTTCTCGCACTTCATCGACCGGCCCGATGTGGTCGCCCGGACGTTGCCCAACAGCGGCCGCTCCGCTCGGCTCATCATCGGCGCGGCCAACGCCGTCCTCAACTGGACAATGGACAACCACCCGGTGCCGGAAGTGCGGACCAATGCCTTCCGCCGTCAAGACATCCTGCCCGCGCCGCCGGGCGACACCCAGCCCAACCCACCCGACGATGAGGCTGGGGCGCGCATTCGCGTCTACCGCCACCGTGAAGAGGAGGAACTACCGGCAGTGGCCCGGCTGGCGCACGAGTACGCTCAGCAGCACCCGGACCACACGCTGGCAATCCTAGTGCCAACCCACCAGATCGGCTTTGGCGTGGCCCGCCAACTGGACGCGCTCAACGCCGACTATGACAACCTGCTGCGCGGCAGCGGCCGCGAGCGGGAAGTAGCAGCCGCGCTTCACGCCGTGCTGGCCGTGCTGGCCAACCCGCTCGACACCAAGGCGCTGCAATCGGCCCACAGCGGTCTATCAGAACTGCGCGAGGACGGGCCGATATACGAACCATACCCCCCAGAGTCTGAGGACGTGGCCCGCTTCCAGGCGCTGTTGCGCAGCGTCTACCGGCCCGAAGCGCTGCTATTTCCGCGTGAGGGAGAAGACGTATTCACCGCGCTACCGCCCGGAGTCGCCACGGAAGAGGATGTTCGCCGGCTGGAGCGGCTGGCCGAGTTTCTGCGCGGCCACTTTGACCTGCGCACCCTGCCAGTTGATGACCTGACGCTGGCGCTGGCCGATGCGCTCTTTGCGGAAGGGGCCAGGGGCCAGGGGCCAGGGGCCAGGGAAGAAGACAGGGAAGCGGGGGAGCGGGAGAGCGGGGGCGGAACATCTTCCCCTGGAACCTCGAACCTGGAACCTGGAACCTCAGAAGCCGATGCCACGCACGAACTCGACCTGGCTATCGCTTACCAACTTGCCAGCCAACTCCGGCAGTGGCGCGAGGCGCAGCCGGAATGGCGGTTGCCGGAATTGGTGGCGCAGTTGCAGATGGTGGCTTCGGGGAGGAGGACGCTAAACGTCGTCCGCCCCGGGGAGATGGGGTATGAACCGGCTCCCGGTCGCATTTCCCTGGCTACCCAACACAGCAGCAAGGGACTGGAGTGGGACGCGGTATTCCTCGTCGGCATTGACGGTATGTGGATACCGGGCAGCCTGGAGGCCCCCTTTCTGGGCGTCCACGACTTTCTGGGCGGCGATCCCCACGCGGAAGCGACGGCCCAGTTGCGTTTTCTCATGCGAACGACGGCGGCCGGCCGACCACCGACCTCTGAGAGCGGAGAGGGATTAGACGACGCACCCCAGCCAATGGCTGGCGACACGCGGGAAGTTGCCGACATCGGCCTTTTTCCAAATCGCACGGCCACCGAGTCAGCCCACATCGAGGTGATCTGCGAACGCCTGCGGCTGCTCTACGTCGGCATCACCCGCGCGCGCCGCTACCTGCACATCAGCCGCAGCCGCGCCACCCGCCGCGGCAACCGCGAACAAGAGGCGGAACCGGCGACCGTCTTGGGGGTGCTGTATCGCTATCTGGAAGAGAGTAAGTAGCGGTAGTATATGCCCGCCAAGGCTTGGCGTACTTTATGTCTTTGCCGCCTACTTCTGGCTATTCCTCCGGCGCGCACCCGAGCGTCCAATGGTAGCCATCGTGGGCAATAAGGGCGTCGGCCTCGACCGGCCCCCAGGTGCCCGACTCGTAGAAGCACAGCGGCGGCGCCTGCTTCGATTCCCAGCCCTCAAGGATTGGATCGATTAGCGCCCACGAGTGTTCGATAGCGTCACTCCGCGTAAACAGGGATGCGTCGCCCTTGATCACGTCCAAGAGCAAGCGCTCATAAGCCTCAGGGATCGCCAGCGCGCCAAATGACTCCTCGTACTGAAAAGACATATCCACGGTCCGCATCTCGGCCACCGTATCGGGCACTTTGGCCTGGAATGAGAACTGGATGCCCTCATCGGGCTGGATACAGATGGACAGGTAGTTCGGAGCCAATTGCGCGCCGCGCTGCATGGGGAACATGACGTGGGGCGGCCGCTTGAAAAAGATGGTGATCTCCGTCGTCTTGGCCGCCAACGCCTTGCCGGAGCGCATGTAGAACGGCACCCCCTGCCAGCGCCAGTTATCGATATAGTAGCGAATGGCTGCATAAGTCGGCGTCATTGAGCCGGGGGCTACCCCCTCGGTATCGCGGTACGTCCGGTACTGGCCTCGCACCGTGCAACTGGCGACGTTTTCGGGCCGAATAGGCCTGATTGACTGGAAAACTTTGGCCTTCTCGTTGCGAATCGCCTCGGCCTCGAAGGAGGTCGGCGGCTCAGTCGCCACCAGCGCCAGCAGTTGCATGACGTGGTTTTGCATCATATCGCGCACCACGCCGACATTGTCATAGAAGTTCGCCCGGTGACCCACGTCGACGGTCTCGGCGGCCGTAATTTGCACGTGATCGATGTAATTGCGGTTCCAGACCGGCTCGTAGAGCGAGTTGGCGAACCGAAAGACAAGCAGGTTCTGCACCGTCTCCTTGCCCAGATAATGATCGATGCGGTAAATCTGCGACTCGTTGAGCACCTTGTGAATCGCGTTGTTCAAGGCGCGGGCCGAGGCCAAATCGCGGCCGAAGGGTTTCTCAATGACGACGCGCCGCCAGCCGTGGTCCTCATGGACCATATTGGCTGCGCCCAGATTGGCGACCGCCTGCTCATACAAATTGGGAGCGATGGACAGGTAGTAGAGGCGGTTGCCATGCGCACCGTTCTCCCATTCGCACAACATCCTATCGACCGCCTGTAACTGCTCGAAGTCGGTCAAGTCGCCCTGGCAATAGCAGACGTTGGCCGCGAACTCGCCCCATGTCTTGCGGTCATACGTAGCCTTGGCGAACTCTTTGACTCCACCTTCGATGTGGGCGCGGAAGGCATCATCGGTGAACTCGCTGCGAGACACGCCAACGATGCGCCAGTTTTCCGGCAGGCGGCCCTTACGATAAAGGTCATAAAGAGAGGGCATCAGCTTACGTCGCGTCAGATCGCCCGACGCGCCAAAAATGACGATCGCGTTCGACTTGCTCATTTCAATCCGCCTCGCGTGTGCCGCCAATTATGTCTGGAACCTGTCCGGGCTTCCCTCGGAGGGCGGCATCTCGACGACCACCGGGGGAGTCAGTATAATGTAACCGATGAGTCTGGCTGAGTCCACATGCTCGACCGAACGCGTACCCAACTTTACAGGCCAATGAACGCCACGACGGCGGAGGCAGAGCAAGCGATCGTCAACACGGTCGCCTATGTTGACGCCTTTGATTACCCCCTCACGCCGGCCGAGATTCATCGCTACCTCGTCCATGTGCCGCTGGCGGACGCCGAACTTCAGAGCATTCTTAGCCGCGGCGGGCTTGTGCCAGAACGGCTGAGCTATCGTGATGGCCTGTACATGCTGCCAGGCCGCGAGGACGTGGCCGATGTGCGCCGCCAACGACAGCAGACGGCCGCCCGCCTCTGGCCCGACGCCATCCACTATGGGCTTCTGATGGCCCGGATGCCGTTCGTGCGCATGGTAGCCGTCACCGGATCGCTGGCGGTCAACAACGTGGGCGCGGTTGAGGACGTCGACTATCTGGTCGTCACCGCCGACGACCATCTGTGGGTGTCGCGCGCTTTCGTCCTGCTCATCGTTCGTCTCGCGGCGCGGCGTGGTGTGGAGCTTTGCCCTAACTACTTTTTAACCGAGCGCGCTTTGCGCTTCCGCGAGCAGAACCTCTACACCGCCCACGAAGTGGCGCAGATGGTTCCCATCTATGGGCTGCCGGTCTATGAGGCGCTGCGCCGAGTCAATACCTGGACGCGACGCTTTTTGCCCAACGCGGTCGGGGCGCCAGTGGCGCCATTAGTGGGGACGCTGCGCGAACACACCCGCCACTCGCCGATGCGCGAGGCGCTGGAGGCGGCGTTCGCGACCCGGCTCGGCCGCCGGCTTGACCGCTGGGAGATGGCTCGCAAGGTGCGCAAGTTCCGGCGCGTCTATCAGGGCTGGCAGGAATCGGATTTCTCAGCCGACCGCTGTAAGGGTCACTTCAACCATCACCAGCAGCGCACGCTGGAGGCTTATGCGCGCCGCGTAGCCCAACGGCCCGAAGAAGCGTCCATTGGCACGGGCGTATGACCGACCTTCTTTTTGGCCAGTCTTACTTTCTGCGCTTCGACCCCAAGCTCTGGGCCGCGCAACAGCCCTACCCCCCTTTGGGCACGCTTTATGCCGCGGCCGTCCTGCGCCGCGCCGGCTACGACGTCGCCCTGTTCGACGCTATGCTGGCCGAGTCGGAGGCGGAGTGGGCGGCGGCGCTCGACGCCACGACGCCACGCTTGGCCGTCCTCTACGAAGACAGCTTCAACTACCTTTCCAAGATGTGTTTGCTGCGCATGCGCCAGGCGGCGCTCACCATGATCGGGATGGCCGCCGAACGGGGTTGCGTGGTCATCGTTTGCGGCTCCGACGCGACCGACCACGCGCTGACCTATCTGGACGCAGGGGCCAACTTCGTCCTGCTGGGCGAGGGGGAGGCGACGCTCGTTGAACTGGTCGACAGCCTGAGCGGCAAGTCCACGACCGCACTTGAATCAATTGCCGGCCTGGCCTGGCTGCACGACGGCCGGCTGCGCCAGAATCCGCGCCGCCCGCCTATCGCCGACCTGGACGCGCTCCCGTTTCCCGCCTGGGACCTCGTCGACGTGGCTCGCTATCGCCATGTGTGGCTGGAGCACCACGGCTACTACTCCATGAACATGGTGACGACGCGCGGCTGCCCCTACCACTGCAACTGGTGCGCCAAACCCATCTGGGGCCAGCGCTACCACTCGCGCAGCCCGGAGCACGTAGCGCAGGAGATGCGCTGGCTGAAAGAAACCTATCGGCCCGATCACATCTGGTTCGCCGATGACATCATGGGACTGAAACCGGGCTGGTGGTCGCGCTTTGCCGCGGCCGTCGAGGAGCGCGACGCCCGTCTGCCGTTCAAGTGCCTGAGCCGCGCTGATCTGGTCATGCGTAGCAGCGAGGACGTGGCTGCGCTGGCCCGCGCCGGAGGCGACATTGTCTGGATAGGGGCCGAATCCGGCTCGCAACACATCCTGAACGCGATGGAGAAGGGAACGACGGTCGAGCAGATCTACGCCGCGACCCGTCGCTTGCACGAGGCGGGGGTGCGCGTCGGCTTCTTCCTGCAATTCGGCTACCCGGGCGAGACGCGCGCCGACGTTGAGCTGACCCTTCAGATGGTACGCGACTGCCGGCCAGACGACGTGGGCATGTCCGTTTCCTACCCGCTGCCGGGAACAAAGTTCCACGAGACGGTACGCGCCCAGCTCAGCGACAAGCGGAACTGGGTCGATTCGGCCGATCTGGACATGCTTTATGAAGGCCCGTTTTCGACCGAGTTTTACCGCCAGTTACACGTCGTGCTACACAAGGAGTTTCGCGCCCGCCGGGCGCTGGCCGCGGCGCGGCGCGTGGCCCTGCGACCCGCCGCGTGGCGTCCGCATTACGTCCGGGAACTGGCTGCATCCGTCTGGCGGCTGGCGACGCTGCCCCGCGAGCGGGCCCGGCTCGACCGCCTCGCCGCCAAACCGGCGCGACCGCTGCATCCGCCGCCGCATATGACGCTGGAAGAGGCCGCGCGGCCGACACCGCAGGAAGCGACGACCGACGGCCGGCCGGTGACAGTTCCCGGAAAAGGGTCTGGTTCACGGGTTCAGCTTCCGGCGACGCACCCCGGCACGACCGATTGACGCTCACCACCCAATGCCCCGCGATCATTCCCCCACGCCAACGGACCATTACCAGAACGTGGCCGAGGCTTTCTCGCGTAAGTCGCTAGTCTACGACGCGTTCGGCGAGAACCATGCCAACATGGCCCGGATGCGGCAGAAGTTCTACGACCACATTGCCGCTGTCATGCCATCGGGCGGCCGGCTGCTGGAGATCAACGCCGGAACGGGGCAGGACGCCGTCGAACTGGTGCGGCGCGGCTTCCGCGTCCACGCCACCGATTTCGCGCCCGGCATGGTCGCCGCTATCGAGGAGAAGGTCGGTCGTTATGGCCTGGCTGACCGGCTGACGGTCGAGGCGCGCTCTTTTACTGAACTCGACGGCCTTACCACCGGACCGTTTGACGGCGTCTACTCCAACTCCGGCGGGCTCAATTGCATTGCTGATCTGACCGCCGTTACGCGGCAGTTGCCGGCGCTACTGCGCCCCGGAGGCCGGGTGACGGCGGTCATCATGCCCCGTATTTGCCCATGGGAACTGGCCGTGATTCCCAAAGACTTCCGCGTCGGCACGCGCCGCCTGCACCGCAACGGCATCGTGGCCCACGTCGAAGGTGTCTACTTCCGGACGTGGTACTTCAGTGCCAGGCAGGCGACCCGGGCGTTTGGCCCGCGCTTTCGCCGCGTCCGGCTGGAAGGGTTATCGGTCCTGACCCCCACGGCCGACAACAAGACATTCGCCGTCAACCACCCGCGCCTTTTCGGCGCCCTCGTTCGCCTCGATGACGCGCTCGCAACGGTTCCGCCGTTTAGTGGCTGGGGAGATTTCTACATCCTGACCATGGAACTTGCCGCCCGGCCGCACAGGGAATGACCAGCTCGGACTCATTCAAGACGCCGGCCAGTCCAGCGCGCGGCATCCCCATGGCACCCCCCGGCTTCGGCCGGATCGGCCTCAATTCGTTCTGGCTGCTGGCCGCGCGCGTCGCGAGCCTGGGCCTGGGGCTGCTCTTCTCCGCCCTGCTGGCCCGGGCGCTGGGCCAGGCCGGCTTGGGCCAATTCGCCTTCATTTCGGCCGCCCTTTTCATTGGTAACGCCGCCAGCACGTTCGGCCTCGACACTCTCCTGCTGCGCGACGCGGCCGCCGCTCGCGCCTCAGCCGCGGCCGGCGCGGCGCTGCCCCAAACGATAAGCGCCGTGCTGCTCATTCAGCTTGCCCTGTCGGCTGTCTACATAGCGCTCCTGTGGCTGATCGGGCCGCGCCTGCCCAATCAGACGGCGGCGACCCTGCCCGCGCTGGGGCTGGCGTCGCTCGCGCTTGTCCCGCTGGCCTTCTCCACTGTTTACAGCGCCATACTGCGCGCCTACGAGCGCATGGCCGACTTTCTCGTGTTCAGCCTTGTGACAGCGACGGTCATGGCCGCTGGCGGCGCGCTGCTTTTCACCGCCGGCGGCGGGCTGCTCTCGGCGGCCGGCATTCTCCTCGTCGCTCAGACGGCCGGTGCGTTGGCTGCGGCGGGCCTCTGCCGTCGCGCCGTGACGCTGCGCTGGCGCTGGATTTGGCCTTCCGCTCCCGCGATCCGCCGCGCCTTGCGCCTGGGCGGCGCCCTCGCCGTCCTCATGCTGTTCTCGGTGCTTTATCAGCGCTCCGGGGTGCTGCTGCTGTCGCTGATTGACGGCGATGCCGCCGCCGGAGCCTACAGCGCCGCGGCGCGGGTCATCGAGGCGCTCAAGCTGCTGCCGGGCGCGTTCTTTGGAGCCATGTTCCCGGTGCTGGCTCGCGCCGCGGCCGTCGAGCGCGCTGGCGTCCAAGACGCCACCCGCCGTCTCTATACCCGCTCCTTTGCGGTCTTGCTGGCGGCCTGCGTGGCGCTGGCCGCCGGGACGGCGCTTGCGGCCCCCGCCGTTGTCCGGCTCCTGTTCGGCTCCGGCTACGACGCGGCGGTGGGCGCGCTGCGAATCATGTGCTGGAGCCTGCCGCCAACCGTGGCCACGTTCCGGCTGTCGTTTGATCTCGTTGTCCAGGGTCGAGAGCGCGTTGCCGCGGCATCAATGGGCTTCACCCTGCTCGTGGGCGCGGGGCTCACGGCGTGGTTGATCGCGCGAGCGGGATTGACCGGCGCGGCGTGGGGGCTGGTGGGCGGGGAACTGGCGCAGGTAGGTATTCTGCTGGCGCTCGGCCGAATGGGTCGCGCCGGATCAAAATGAACCCGGCCATCGCGGTTCCCGCCTTCAGCCGGCCGCGGGCGCTCGGCCGCCTGCTCGACGCGCTGGTCGCCGCCGACGTCGCGCCGGGCACGCCGCTGCTCATCTCGGTCGATCGGCCGCGCCAGGCACGCCAC
>CAZSOD010000021.1:0-32058 GCA_964608255.1 uncultured Ardenticatenaceae bacterium | reverse complement strand
CCCACGACATCTTCCAGGCGCGGCGCGTGGCCGATCGGGTGGCGTTTCTGCTGGGCGGGCGGCTGGTCGAGGTGTCGGCCGCGGCGACGTTCTTCACCGCGCCGGCTACCCCCCAGGCGGCGGCGTTTCTGCGGGGGGAACTGGTGTACGAGACGGACGGATAGCCAAACCGGATCGCAAGTTACCTTTGCTCCTCGCGCTTCATTGTATAAAGGGCGCTATGAAATGGAATGAGATACGGCAGATCTACCCGAGCCAGTGGCTACTGGTCGAGGCGCTTACCGCCCATTCTGAAGAGGGCCGGCGGTTCGTCGAGGACTTGGCTGTAATCGACACGTTCGCCGATTCGACGGCTGCGTGGACCGTTCAAGCTACAATTGACTTTGGCGCCTTGACGATCTTCTGACCCGCGGTCGCCAGGCAGTCCCTAAAGCCCCCGCCGCTTCCGCAAGCGCGCCGCCAGCGTCTCCCCCTCTTCGGCCGGCGCTTCGGGCGGGGCGGGCGCGACGGGTTCGGCATTGGCCACGGCCGGCGGTGGGACCGGCGCGGGGCCCTCGTCGCCCGTCTCCGCCGTGTGGGGCGATTTGCCAAATCGCCCTGCAGCCGCCGCTGAACTCGTCACTCGTCGCTCGTCACTCGTCACTCCCCCCGTAGCCCGCTCCTTCGCCCCCAACAACCGCTCCATCTCCTCGCTCCGCTCCGGCTCGCGCTTTTCTCCACTCGTCGCTCGTCGCTCGTCACTCGTCACTCGCCCCCACGCCCTCGCCACGTCCCGCCGCGTCAGCGCCAACCGCCGCGCCGCCACGTCGAACGGCAGCAGCAGCGCCGCCGCCAGTGTCAGCCACGGCCAGATCGGTTGCGCGGCCGGCGCGGCGTCGAGATTGTGGTCGAAGACGGCCGCCGGCCCCGGCCCGCTGCCCTCGGCCACGTCCAGCGCCCGACCGCCGCTGAGGTCTTGCAGCCCTTGCAGCAGCGCGGGATTCCCTTCCAGCGCCGCGTACTCCGGCGAATAGCCCAGCACCCAGCCGGCAGTGGTCTGCAATCCGTCGTCCGTGGCCTGTCGTCCGTCGTCCGCCGTCGTCCCTACCCCGATGAAATACGCCCCCTCGCCCGCCGGGGCAAACGTGCCCTCGTAGCGGCCGGGGGCGACGGGGCGTAGCGTCACCCCCTGTGTCTCGCCCGCGGGAGCGACCACACTGGCCGTCAGCGTCAGGTCATTCAGGAACGTCCCACCGGCGTCTTGCGCGTCCACGATCAGCCGGGCGCGCTCGCCGTCCAATTCGACGGCCGCCGCCAGCCCGCCGCGCGCCCGGTTGCCGAACGTCCAGCGCGCGGCCTGGTTCCAAAACGCCCCGTAACCCCGCCAGGGAACCCACTCGCGCGCCCAGCGGCCGGTCGCGTCCGAGGTCCACGCCAACGACCGGCCAAGGCCGTACTGCCACGTCGCCAGCAGCGGGTCGCCCCGGGTCGCCTCCAGCGCCACCTGCGCCGTAGCCTTGGCGCTGGTGGCGACGTAGCCATAGAGCGGCGGCGTCGCGTCGATGCCGACGAGGATGGGGCTGGGGGCGACTTGTGTCGGGAAGAAGCGCTCCTCGACCAGGTAGCTGCGCTGAATAGCCGCCGTCTCCTGAGTGAAAATCTGCGGCAGGTTGGCCGCCTCGTTTGTCAAATGGAAGCGGCCGTTACCCAGTTCGGCCATCTGTTGCAGCCACGGCGTATCCGGCCCCTGGCCGATGCTCACCATCGACACGGTGACGCCCTGCGCTGTCAGTTCGGCAATCAACTCGGGTACGCCCTCCTGCTCCTCAGCGTCGGCGCCGTCTGCCAGCACGATAATGTGTTTCACCTCGCTATCGCTGCCGTCCAGCACCGCGGCGGCGGCCGCCAGCCCGGTGCGCACGAAAATGCCGCCGCCCCCCGCGCCCAGCGCGCGCATGGCGGCAATAGCCGCCTCGCGGTCGGCCGTCGTCACCGGGCCAATCACGTCGTCGGCCGCTTCGTCGACCGGGATAAGCGTCATCTCGTCGCGCGGGTGGAGCAACTCCAACGCTCGCACCGCGCCCTCGGCCGCCAGCTGGATCTTCATGACCCCGCCCTCTTCGGCGGTCATGCTGCCGGAGCGGTCGATGACCAGGACGAGGCTGACCGACGGAAAGCGCTGCTCGTCGTCGATCTGCATATTCACGGGTAGCGTCGCTTCCAGGGGCGTGCCGAAGTAGCCGCCCATTCCATAGCTGTCCGGGCCGCCGACGGCCGTTAGGCCACCGCCCAGATCGCGGACGTAGGCCTGGAGCGCGGCCATCTTGCGCGGCGACAGGTCGCGGGCGTTGACGTTGACAAGGACGATGCCGGCGTAGTCGGCCAGATCGGCCAGACCGGGGGAGAGCGCCGCCGGCGTCGTCCGTTCGACGATCAGGCCAGTGGCGGCCAACGCCGCCTGGAGTTGGGCCGCCTCATTCACCTCGGGGCCATCGGCGGCGACGATGAGCAGCCGCGGCTGGCCGGTCACTTCAGTGAAGGCAGCCAGTTCGTTGTTTTGTGGGAAGGTATCGGCCGCGGCATCGAGCGGCGTCAACTGGACGCGGTAGCGGGTGAACGCCGGCTCGCCCGCTTGCAGGCGAATGACGAAGTGATTGCTCCCCGGTTGGAGGCGGACGGCCGCCTCATAGACGATGGCGCTGTCGCCCAACACGCGCAGCGTGGCGTCCGTGGCCGTCGCGCTCTCGGCGGCAACCTCCAGCCGGAACGTCTCGCCCTGGCCTACGCGCGCGGGCGCGCGGACGTCGCGCAGGATGATTTCGTTGCCCGTCACGTCGCGCGGCAAGTAGACGGTGTCGATGGATACGCCAGCCGCGGCAGCCAGCCGCGCCGCCTCGGCCGTATCGCCCGTCGTCGCCGCGCCATCGCTCAGGACGACCACCCGGCGCGCGGCGTCCGGCGGCAACAAGGCCAGGCTCAGACGCAGCGCTTCGGCCAGGTCAGTCGCCAGCCGGACGGGCTGCGAGGCAAAGGGCGGCAGGTCGGCGGCCGATTCAAAGCGGCGCAGCGGCTGCTCCACCAGCGCGTTGCCGCCGAAAAGGATGACCGCCGCGCGATCGTCCGCGCCCATTGCGGCCACAGCGTCGCGGACGAACCGCTCGGCCGCGGCGGCGCTCTCGCGGCTCATGGAATCGGAAGCGTCGACCAGAAAGACCACTGCCAGGCTATCGACTGCGCGCACCAGTTGCGCTCCGGCCAGGCTTAGCACCACCAGCGCCAGAATGAGCAGCCGCAACACTAGCCCGGGCCAGCCGGAGCGAGGGCGGATCGCGCCCGGGGGCCGGGGGGTGCGCCGCGGCCATACCAGCCAGGCAACGGCCGGCAAGATCAACAGGAGCACAAGAGCCGCCGGGGTTGTGAAACTCATTGGGATAAGGCCGACTTTCCCAACATATCCCAACCTATGATTTGGGATATGTTTGGGATAATTCGGGAAAAGCGGGGGGCCATTACTTCAGGATGTAGTAGGTGCCCTTCTTGGAGCCGATCTTGAGCAACACGCCCCGGTCTACCAGGTCGGCCAGATCGAGGCGCAGCGTCTCGGGCGAGACGTCGGGGCAAAGCTGGCGGTACTCGCGGTTGGTGATGCTGCCCGACTCGCGCACGAAGTTGACGGCGCGCGTCTGCCGCTCGTTCATGCTGCGCGTCCACTTGGGCGCGCTCGGCCGCTCGCGCTTGTTGGAGAGGATGACGGTGAAAGAGTGGGGGGTGGCGCGAAACTCCGGCGGCGGGTGGCCGGCCTGGAGCATCTCCTCGATCATCTGGTCAATACCCAATCCCAACTCCTCGATGAAACCCCACTGGAAGAGGCCGCCAACGAGGCGCGGGTTGCGCGAGAAGTGTTCGTCCACCAGGTTGTCGAGCGTCATGTAGCCGGGCAAGCCGCCGGGGCTGATGATCTCCAGCCGGTCGGCGTACATGCGAATCTCGATGCGCCGGCCGCTGATGCGGTAGTCGCGATGGGCTACGGCGTTGATCAGCGCCTCGCGCACGGCGCGGCGCGGGTATTCCAGCACCTCCTCGCGCTCCAACCCGTTGACCGTCGCCCCGATGCGCATCTCGTCAAAGACGATGCTCCAGGCGCGCTCGATAATCCCGGCCAGCGGCCCGTTCAGTTCGGCGCGCCGCCCGTAGCCGACGCCGCCGTCCTCGCCGCGCGGCTCTGTGCCGGGGAACTTGACGAAAACAACGCCGCTCTGCGGCAGGAACGCCTGCGGGTTGCGGCCGAAGAGCAGCAGACCAATCAGCGTCGGGTTGCTGTCGCGGTCAGTCGCGCCGATCTCGTGCATGAGTTGCGAGACAGAGCTGGCCCGCTGGCCCGTGCGCGCCTCCCGCCGGTCCAGGTACTCCCGCATCGTCTCGCGGTCGAGGTCGTCGAAACGCGCGCCGGGCACGGGTTCGGTCTCGAAGTCAATGCTCGGCCGCGCCGCCGCCAGAGCGCGAATCTCCTCGCCGGTGAGGGGGCGGTTCTCGTCGCGCCGCCGGACAAGAACGCGGCCGTCGTTCAGGCTATGGAGTTCCAGGCTGCGCGGCACCTGGATACCGATGAAGCGTCCCGCCGGCAACTCGACCGCCTGGAACTGCGTCGGCACAGGCGGGCGGCACAGTGCGGCCGCCTCGCGCAGGGCATACTCGGCCTCGTCCTCCCATACCTCGCCCGCCGGGCGGCCCTCATGGTCAACGCCGAGGACGATCAGACCGCCGTCGCTGTTGGCTAGCGCCACCAGGGACTCGGCCAGCGGCAGCAGCGCCGTGTCGGGCAAATAGACGGTGCGAGGACCGGGTTTCTGGAGGGTCATCCCGAACTATGTCCCACCCCGGGTAACGCCCACGGCTGGTCGCTCTGCATGTCGAGCGCGGCCATGGCCGCGCCGACGATACCGGCCTCGTTGCGGAAGGCGGCCGGCAGCAGCCGGGCCCGCACCTTGATGTGGGGGAAGAACTTCTCATGCTTCTTGCTGACGCCGCCGCCAACAATGATCACATCCGGCCAGAAGAGCAGTTCAATGTGTTGGAAGTACTGGTTCAGCCGCGCGCCCCACTCCTTCCAGCCCAGGTTGTCCTGCTCGCGCACGCGGTCGGATGTGTACTGCTCGGCCGTCTTCTTGCTGTCGCGCAGGTACACGCGACCCAGCTCAAAGTTGGGGACGAGGTGGCCATCCATGAACAAGGCGCTGCCGATGCCCGTGCCGATGGTAAAGACCATCACCACGCCCTTCTCGCCCCTGCCGGCGCCGAAGTACATCTCGGCCAGGCAAGCCACGTCGGCATCATTGCCAACCGTCGCCGGCAGGCCGGTGGCGGCGCTGATACGCTCGGCCAGGTTAACGCCGTCCCAGCCGGGAAAGGCCAGCGCCGTGGGCGGCGTCATAACTTCGCCATGCATGACCACGGCGGGGAAGCCCACACCGATGGGGCCGCTATAGCTGAACTGATTGATCAGGTCGGCCACGGTGGCGATGACCTCGTCCGGCTGGAAGGTAGCCGGCGACGGCGCGCGCAGGCGTTCGGTCACCAGTTCGCCCGTAGATGCGTTCACAATCGCGCCCTTGATGCCCGACCCGCCGATGTCGATGCCTAGCAGTTCCATGTCAGTCGTACTCCTTGCTCAACACGACCGCTGACGGCCGACAGCCGACCGCAGCCGGAAGCGTTTTGGCCGTGTTCTGTGGTCTGTCGTCCCTCGTTGGGCAACCGGAGTTGCCTCTGGCGGCGGTCAGCGGTCGGCCGTCGGCGGTCGTTCATTCCCCATTGATCGTCGCGTAAAACAGCGGCAGCGGCGCGACGGGGTCGGGCGCAAGCGTCAGCGCCGCCGGGATGTCGCGCTGCGCCTGTTGCAGCGTCATGTCGTCATCGGCGTGGATTTCGCCGATGGGCTGGCCGCGCTCCACGTAGTCGCCGATCTTAACCGGCAGCAGGAAGCCGACGCCGGGGTTGACCACGTCCGACTTGACCAGCCGGCCGCCGCCGCAGCGCACGCAGACCCAGCCCAGTTCGGCCGTGTCCATGGCCGCCACGTACCCGCTGCCCGTCGCCTCGATCGGCTCCACGTAGCGCGCCCGCGGCAAGCGCTCCGGTTCGTCCACCTGCCGCCCGTCGCCGCCCTGGGCAACGACCAGCTCGCGGAACTTCGCCAGCCCGCGGCCGTCGGCCCGCGCCGCGCCGACCTTCGCCCGCGCCTCGTCCAGCGTGGCCGCCGCGCCGGCCAGTCGCAGCATGTGGGCGGCCACGGTCAGGCAGTGGTCCCAAAAGTCGTCCGGCCCACCGCCAGATAGCGCAGCGATGGCCTCCTTGACCTCCAGCGCGTTGCCGACGGCATGGCCGAGCGGCTGGTTCATGTCGGAGATAAGAGCCACGACGCGCCGCCCGGCGTCTTCGCCGATCTCGACCATCAGCCGGGCCAGGTCCTCGGCCGCTTCCAGGGTGGGCATGAACGCGCCGCTGCCCATCTTCACGTCCAGCACGATGGCGTCGGCCCCGGCGGCCAGCTTCTTGGACATGATCGACGCGGCGATGAGCGAGCGGTTGCTGACCGTGGCCGTCACGTCGCGCAGGGCGTAGAGCTTGCCGTCGGCCGGGGCCAGGTCGGCCGTCTGCCCGGCCAGCACCAGGCCAATATCGCGCAACTGGCGTTTGAACTGGTCTAGCGACAGCGCCGGCGACCAGCCGGCGAACGACTCCATCTTATCCAGCGTGCCGCCGCTGCTGCCCAGGCCGCGGCCGCTCATCTTGCCCACCGGCACGCCGCACGCGGCCACGAGCGGCAGCACGGCCAAGCTCGTCTTGTCGCCCACCCCCCCGGAAGAGTGCTTGTCGACAATGAGCGGCGCGACGTCGTGCAGGTCGAGCATCTCGCCCGAGGCGGCCATTGCCAGCGTCAGGTCGACCGTCTCGCGCCGGTTCATGCCGCGCAGGTAGATGGCCATCAGCAGGGCCGCGGCCTGATAATCGGGAATCTTCCCCGCGGCATATTCGCGGATCAACCAGCCGATCTCGTCGCTTGTCAGTTCGCCCCCATCCCGTTTGCGGGCGATCAGGTCAACGGTACGCATGCTGCTCACTCCAATAGACAGACCTGAGCCGTGACACGCCGCGCCGCGGCTCTCAGGCTAACAGGCTACCGATTATAACAGGAAACGGTATAATGCGGTGGAGGAACGACCGCTGACGGCCGCCGGCCGGCCTCATACCAGGGGACAAACGACAACCAACTTGCTGATCACAGATCACGATCACTAACTACCGACCACCCGGAGACAAGCATGACCGAACAAGTAGACATCCTGCTGCGCGGCGGAACCGTCGTCACAATGAACGAACGTTACGACGTCTATGAGGATGGAACCGTCGCCATTCGCGGCGATTCCATCGTCGCCGTCGGGCCGACGGACGAGATGACGCGCGCCTATCGCGGCGTCGAAGAGGTAGACTGCGCCGATTGTGTCATCATGCCCGGCCTCGTCAACGCCCACACCCATATTCCGATGACCCTCATGCGCGGCCTCAACGACGACCTGCGTCTTGACGTGTGGCTGGGCTACCTGATGCCGGTCGAGCGCGAGTTCGTCACGCCGGAATTCGTCAAGCTGGGCGCGCGCGTCGCCTGCGCTGAGATGATCCGCTCCGGCGTCACGTCGTTCGCCGACATGTTCTACTATGAAGAGTCTATCGCCGAGCAGGTGGCCGAGATCGGCATGCGCGCCCTTCTGGGTCAGACCATCCTCGTCTTCCCCGCCCCCGACGCCGAGACGTTCGAGGACGCGCTGCAACTCTGCCGGCGCTTTATCGAGCGCTGGAACGGGCACCCGCTCATTCAGCCGGCTGTGGCCCCTCACGCCTGGTACACGGCCACGCCCGAATTGCTGCTGGCCTGCGCCGACCTGGCGCGCGCCTTCGACGTGCCGCTTCACACCCACGTCAGCGAGACGAAGCTGGAAGCCGACAACAGCGTCAATCAGAACCACATGTCGGTCGTCACCTGGCTGGAGCAGCATGGCATCCTGGACACCAAGCTACTGGCCGCCCACTGCGTCCACATCGACGAGGAAGACATGTTCAGCCTGCGGCGGGCCGGCGCGGGCGTGGCCCATTGCCCATCGAGCAATCTGAAGCTGGCCAGCGGCATCGCGCCCATCGCCCAAATGCTCAAGTTGGGGCTGAAGGTCGGCGTGGGCACCGACGGCCCGGCCAGCAATAACGACCTGGACATGGTCGAGGAGATGCGGCTGGCGTCGTTCATCGCCAAAGTCAACGCCCAGAACCCGACGGTCCTCCCCGCTCGCCAGACGCTGGAGATCGCCACAATCGGCGGCGCGCGAGCCATCCACATGGACCACGTGACCGGCAGCCTGGAGGCTGGCAAGCGGGCCGATATCGCCGTGCGCGATATGCACGGCATCCACAACCAGCCGCATTTCCACAACCACCCCGACGCCGTCTACTCGCGCCTGGTCTATTCCAGCAAGAGCGAGGATGTAGCCCACGTGATGGTCAACGGCCGCTGGCTGATGCGTGACCGGCAACTGCTGACGGTGGATGAAGCCTCCGCCCGGGACGAAGCTATCGCCGTGGCGGCCAAGATCGACGCTTTTGTCATCGATCGCGAATCGAGCCCCTACAATAAGCTCGTGCTTCTCTCAGGCGTACAGCGGTTGGAGAGCTTCGAGGTGCAGGTGAAAGCGCCGGTCAGCGACGACGAGGCCGTCCAGGAATTGCTGGCGAGCGGCACGATTCATGTCACGCGCGTCGCCCACTACCGGCAATACGATCACTACTTCCTGTTTGACAGCGGCGACCCCGACGCGGCGCGGCTGCGCTACCGGGAGGATGAGTTTATCGGGGACAATGGCGAGGTGACGCAGGTGCGGGCGCGGCTGACCCTCATTGGCGAGGGGGAGCGCGAAGAGTTCCACAACGCCGTCATGCTATCGCGGTCGCGCTTCCTGGCCACGGCCGATCGCAGCTTGCGCTTCTACCAGGAGTACTTCGCGCCGGCCCGCGAGTTGCGCGTCCACAAGGACCGCTACCGCTGGCACATCCTCTACAAGGCAACGGACTTCGCCATTAACCTCGACCGCGTGCTGGAGCCAGAGCTACCGGGCTACTTCCTGGAGATTAAGGCCCGCACCTGGTCGCGCAGCGATGCCGAGCGCAAGGCGGCCCTCATCGCGGAGTTGCTGGCCCAATTCGGCCTTGATCTGGGTCAGGCGGAGCGGCGCGAGTACGCCGAAATCGCCATCAGCGCCAACGCGGAGAAGCAGGCTGAGCCGGCGTAGGGCGTAAATGCGTAGGGGCGGGTCTAAGACCCGCCCCTACCCTTTGATACGCTGGGTTCCCGTCGTGGCCGCTAGAAACCGACCAACGACTGGAACTTCATGACCGAATTCAAGTCGCCGTCAACTTTCACCTTGCCGGTCATGAAGGCCATCATAGGGTTCAGGCTGCCGCTCGACATCGCCTGAAAGTCCTCGGCCGTCATCTTGACCGTAGCGCTGGGCGCGGTGGCCGGCGCGCCCTGGCTCACATCCAGGTGGCCGTTGGCGATGTTGACGTACCATTGGCCGCCCTCCGGCCCGCTCAGGTCAAACACAATGCCCATATTCGCATCGGCCGCTTTGTCAGCCTGAAAACGGGCCGGCATGCTATTAAACAGTTCGGCTACGCTCATCTTACCTGCTCTCCTTGGCTATCAAGCTATCCCTTTCGGGCTTAAGTTGCGGGAATACACAATCAGCTTGTCCCCCGATTACACGATCCCCCGCCTGCGGCGGGGTTTCTGCGCGGAGTATAACAGTGGCAGGGTCTCTGTCAAGAAGGGTCGTTTCTCCTCTACCTTATCTTAACGTTTGCTCAACGGCCGTAAGGCGAAAGCTATATGGGGCGACGAGGCCGGTTGCCGCAAGGGGTGGTTGTGCTAGAATGTGCAGCAGTTTACCGGACATTTAGAGGAGCGGGCGGCCGATTGCGCCGCCCTTTTCATCCTTCACCCTGAGTTTGACTCAAATCAAAAACATCCGGGAAGGGGCTTAACTTCATGGAAACCAACGAAACCAATCCGGGCAAGCGTCCCGCGTGGCCGCTCATTGCCGGCTTCGTCGTTGTCATTGCTCTGATTCTGCTCGGGCTTTTCCTGCCGCCCATCTCCCTGGGCACGCGCCTGGGGCTGGGCAACAACCCGGCCGAGCAGACGGCGGCCGAGCCGACGCAAGCGCCGGCAGCAACAACCGCCGCGGCTTTGCCCGACGGTGTGTCGCTGACCACCGCGAGCGGCGCCGTGGCCGTCAGCCGGGTCAGCGCGGTTGATCTGGCGACGGCGGATGGCGGCGCGCTGGCCGAGGCCGCCGCGGCGCTGCCGGCCGATTCGGCTGTCGGTGATGCTTACGTCCTCGACTATAGCGGCGCCGCCCCAACCGGCCAGATCGCCCTGCCGCTGCCGGCCGGGCTGGCCGAGACGAAGACGGTTGACCTGTACGGCTGGGACGGCGCAGCGTGGAGCCATGTACCGGGCCAGATCGACGCCGCCGCCGGGCAAGCCGTGGCCGCCGAAGGCCCCCTGCCGCGGGCGCTTGTGCTCGTCCGCAGCGCCACGCCGGAGCAGCCGGTCGTCGCCGCCGAGTTCCTGCCCGAAGCGGAACTTCCCGGCGACGTGACCGCGTTGCTCAGCGAGTCATCCGTCGGCCCGCTGGTGCTGGGCGCCAACGGCGCGCTGGCGGGCGACGCGGTCGCCGAGGCCGCGCCCGAGAACGCCACCCGCTTCCTGCGCATCACCAACGCCGGGGCCATCGTCGACCAGGCTGCGCTGAGCGCCCTGCTGGAGAACACGCCTGTTCAGGACGCCCAAATCAACAGCCTCGTCGGTCAGGCCAAGGCGGAGGGTTATGCCGGCGTCCACCTCGACTATCAGGGCGCGCCCCCGGCCATGTCGGCCGCGTTCACCGATTTCGCCACGAAGCTGGCCGACGCGCTGCATGCGGAGGACCTGAAACTGGCGATCACCCTGGGCACGCCCGCGCCCATCGACAACAGTTGGGACACCGGCGCCCAGGACTGGGCCGCGTTGGGCAAGCTGGCCGATGTCGTCTACATCCAGATGCCGCTCGACCCCACGGCCTACGCCGACGGTGGGCCGGCGGAGCAACTCGTCGCCTGGGCCACTGGCCAGATCGACCGGCGCAAGGTCAACCTGCTGTTGACGGCCGGCGCGGTCAACAAGGTCGGCGAGGTGTACACCGAGTTGCCGGCCGAGCAGGCGCTGGCAAACCTGGGCCAACTGGCGCTTGTCAACGATGCGGCCGAAGTCGACCCCGGCGCGCCGGTCGCGGTTGCCCTCGACGGCACGGCCACGCCCCTGGAGTGGGATGGCGAGGCGCTGGCCTACAAGTACACCTTCGAGCAAAACGGCCAGCCGCAGACGGTTTGGTTCGTCACCGAAGCGGCGCTGGTCGACCGCTTGCAGTTGGCCCGCGATTACAACCTGCGCGGCGCGACGCTGCGCGGGCTGTCGCTGGGCAGCGGCGCGGCTTACGCTGCGGCCCTCAACAGCTACCGCGGCGCGGGCGAGCCGCCCCAGCCGGGCGGCGCGGCCATCGCCTGGACCGTGCGCGACGCGGCCGACAGTATCGTCGCCAGCGGCACGGGCGCGGACCTGAACTTTGAATGGACGACCACCGAAGTACCCGGCGACTACCGGGTTCAGGCCGGCCTGGTGTTGGGCGACGCGACGGCCAACCTGGGCGAAGTGGTGGTGACGGTGAAAGGCGCGGAGGTTGCTGAAGTGACGCCGACGCCTGAGCCGACCGCGGCGGCCAGCCCAGCGGCAGGCGGCGCCCAAGCCACCCGTCCGGCCACGGCCAACGCCGGCGCGCCCGGCGAGGCGACGGCTGTTGTGAACGTCCCGGCCAACGTTCGCACCGGTCCGGGCGTCGGCTACGGCACCATCGCCGGCGGCGCCAGCGCGGGCACGATCATCAAGCTGCTCGGCCGCAACGACACGGGCAACTGGCTCAACATCACCCTGCCCAGCGGCGAAGAGGGCTGGATTTTGAAAGAACTGGTGTCCATCAACACCGGCTTCGACGCCAACAGCCTGCAAGTCGTGGCCGCGCCGCCGCTCACCGCGCCGGTTGCCGGCGCGACCCCGGCTAGCGGGGCAGCCGCAGCCCCGCCCGTCGCCCCGCCCTCGGTCGCCCCGGTCGGCAACGTCGGCACGTTCGAGCTTGGCGGCCAGGCGGCCGGCATGCCCTCGGGCACGATGCAATATGCCGGCATGAAGTGGGTGAAGAAGCAGCACAAGTGGAACCCCGGCGACCCGCCCGAGGCCGTGGCCGGGCTGATCAACGACGCCCACGCCTCTGGCATGAAGATCCTGCTCAGTATCCCCGGCCAGCTCAACCCGAGCAGCATCGACTTCGAGGCCTACACCAACTTCCTGGGCGGCGTGGCCGCGCTGGGACCGGACGGCATCGAGGTCTGGAACGAGATGAACATCGACCGCGAATGGCCGCTCGGGCAGATCGACCCGGCCTCCTACGTCAATAACATGCTGCGGCCGGCCTACCAGAAGATCAAGGCTGCCAACGCCAACGTCATGGTCATCACCGGCGCGCCCGCGCCCACTGGCTACTTCGGCGGCTGTGGCGGCAACGGCTGCGACGACGCACCCTACGTGGCCGGCATGATGGCCGCCGGCGCGGGCAGCGTCTCCGACTGCATCGGCGTTCACTACAACGAGGGGCTGATGCCGCCCTCGGCTACCAGCGGCGACCCGCGCGGCGCAGGCGGCCACTATACCCGCTACTTCCAGGGCATGATCAACGCCTACACGGCGGCTGGGGCCGGTGCGCTCTGCTTCACCGAACTCGGCTATCTGAGCGGCGAGGAGTGGGGCAGCCTGCCCGCTGGCTTCCTGTGGAAAGCGCCGTACAACCTGACCGTGGCCGAGCACGCGCAATACCTGGCCGAGGCGGTGCGCGTCGGCGTCCAGAGCGGCCGCGTCCGCCTGATCATCGTCTTCAACGTTGACTTCAAGACGTTCGGCGATGACCCGCAGGCTGGCTACGCGATGATCCGGCCCAACGGCTCCTGCCCGGCGTGCGAAACGCTGCGGCAGGTCATGGGGCAGTAGCAGCCCGCCCCTTCCCGGCAAAACAGCAGGGGAGCAGGGGCGCGGGGGAGCAGGGGAAAAAGCGATTCTCCTGCGGCCTCTGCTCCTCTGCTCCCCTGCTTGCCAAACGGCCTCCACACAGGCACACTTCCGGACAACAAAGGAGAAGAACCCATGAAGCGAAATCGCCAGTTGAGCTTATTGCTCGTCGCTGTGTTCCTGCTGCTCCTCGCTGCCTGCGGCGGGGGACAGGAAGCCGCGCCCGAGCCGACCGCGCCGACCGGTGGCGAGCAGCCGCAGGTATTGCCAACGACCGACCCCGGCATCGCCGCCACCTTGCCCCCGCCCGTGATCGAGGGCGAAATCCTGCCAACGCCAACGCTGGCCCCCCCGACCGAGGGCGGCGAGGCCATTCCGGCCGACCAGCCGGCGGCCGAGCCGGAAGTCAGCGGTCCGTGGCCGGCCGACCAGTTCGGCTACGGCATCCAGATTCACGGCAACGCCACCGTGGGCGACCCGGCAGCGACCATGCAGGCCGTGGGCGACCAGTTGGGCCTGAACTGGGTGAAGGCCCAGGTGCAGTGGTGGCTTGTTGAGCCTGACCAGACCACCGACCAGTGGTTCTTCTATGACGCCGTCATCGACCAGGCCCACCTCTACGGCCAGCGGCTGATGCTAAGCGTCGTTGGCGCGCCGGCGTGGACGCGCGCCGCGGGCGGCGAAAACGGCCCGCCCGACGACTACAACGAGTACGCCCGCTTCCTGAACGAGCTGCTCGACCGGCACCCCGGCAAGATCGACGCCATCGAGGTCTGGAATGAGCAGAACCTCGACCGCGAGTGGACGAGCGCCAACGGCATCAGCCCGGAGGACTATGTTCGCTTCCTGCAGGTGGCCTACCAGACGATCAAGGCCAAGGACCCCAATATCATCGTCATCAGCGGCGCGCTGTCGCCGACGGGATCGGGCGATTGGGTGCGCTGGGCCGATGACTTCGAGTACCTGGATCGGGCGCTGGCTGCCGGGCTGCTCAACTACGCCGATTGCGTGGGCGCGCACCACAACGGCTATAACATTCCGCCGAACGTCGCCTTCGACGCGGCGGGCAGCACGGCCGAGGCGGCCGTGGCCAGCTTCCGCGGCCCGTTCGACAATCCGCACCATTCGTGGAGCTTCAAGACGACGATCGATACCTACGCCCAGAAGGTGCAGGCCATCGACCCGAACAAGAAGTTGTGCGTGACCGAGTTCGGCTGGGCCAGCAGCGAGGGCTACAACGAGATCCCGACCGGCTTCGAGTTCGCCCGCGACAACACGCTGCAAGAGCAGGCGGATTACATCGTCCAGGCCTACCAGCAAATGCACGACTCCGGCGCGGTCTGGCTGGCCTTCCTGTTCAACTTCGACTTCGGCAACAAGGGCAACGGCCCGACCGACGACCCGGTGCCCTATAGCATCATCGACACCTCCGGCATTCCCCGGCCCGCCTACGGCGCGGTCTCGGCGATGCCGAAGAACCCGTAATTGTCAGTATTCAGTAGGTCAGTATTCAGTAGGTCAGTCTTCACTGAATACTGACCTACTGACCTGCTGACCTACCGACCATGCCCCGTCCCCTCGCCCTGGCCATCCTCGCCGCGCTGCTCGTCCTCCTGGCCTGTTGCGCCACGGGCGCGCCGGCGCCAACGCCAGCGCCGACCCCACCGCCTACTCCGACAGCCGTGCCCGACCTGGTGGGCAACGAGCCCGTCGTCCCGTCCTTCGCCTCGCCCGATTACGGCATCCACGTCTTCATGTGGTGGAAGCCGGATACAGCCCTACGGGATATCGGCCTGGTGCAGGGCATGGGCTTTCGCTGGGTCAAGCAGAAGTTCCCCTGGCGCGAGATCGAGGGCATCGAGAAGGGGCAATTCGACTGGTACCGCACCGATTACATCGTGACCGAGGTAGAGAAGGCCGGGTTGAAGCTGCTGGTGCGGCTCGATCAGCAACCCTACTGGGCCGAGCCGGCCGACAACCAGTGGCAGCCCAACGGCCCGCCGGGGAACATGCAGGACTTCGCCGACTTCTGCGGCGCGGTCGCGGCGCGCTACAAGGGCCGCATCGGCGCCTACCAGGTCTGGAATGAGCCCAACCTGAGCCGCGAATGGGGCAACCGCCCGCCCGACCCGGCGGCCTACACGCAACTCCTGGCCGCCTGTTATACGGCTATCAAGGCGTCCGACCCCGCGGCCATCGTCATCTCCGCCGGGCTGGCCCCTACTGGCACCGATAGCCCCGAGGCAATGCCCGACATGGCCTTCCTGCAAGGGATGTACGACGCCGGCGCGGCGGCCTACTTTGACGTGCTGGGCGTCAATGCGCCCGGCTACAAGGCCTCACCGGAGCTCGACCCGGCGGCGGCCGAGGCAGCCGAGTACGGCGGCGGCCGCTGGTTCGCCTTTCGCCACGTTGAGGACGCCCGCGCCCTGATGGTCGCCAACGGCGACGGCCAGAAGCAGGTCGCTATCCTGGAGATGGGCTGGACGCTGGACGAGGTCAACCCGGACTACGCCTGGCACGCCGTGGACGAGGCGACGCAGGCCGATTACCTGGTACGCGCCTACCAGTATGCGACAACGCACTGGCGGCCGTGGATCGGCCTGATGACCACTATCTACATCGCCGACTGGGAATGGACGCCGCAGGATGAGCAATGGTGGTGGGCTATCGTTCTGCCCGACGGGACGCCCCGCCAGGCGTACTATGCGCTGCGGGATATGCCGAAAGAGTAAGAAGGTTCCAGGTTCCAGGTTCCAGGGGCCAGGGAAGAGCGCTCTTCCCTGGCCCCTGGAACCTGGAACCTTTCTCTGAGGAGACATACATGACATTCTGGGTTCTTGCCGCCTCTTACTGGGTTCACCTGCTCTCCACCGTCGTCTGGCTGGGCGGCATCGCCCTGATGGCCTTCATCGCCTGGCCCGCGCTGCGCCAGGGCACGCTGTCGGCCAACCAGTGGTTCGCCCTACAGAAGCGTTTCCTGCCCTGGGTCAACGCCAGCCTTGTGCTCCTGCTCATCACCGGCTTCATCCAGATGACCAACGACGAGAACTACCATGGCTTCCTGGCCATCGACAGCCTGTGGGCCTGGGCCATGCTGCTGAAGCACCTCGCCTACATCGGCATGGTCGCGCTGACGGCCTACCTCCAGTTCGCGCTTTACCCGTCGATGACGCGCCTGGCGCTGCTGGCGGAGTCGCGCCCGGAGATGGCCGCGGCCGAGCGGGACAAACTGGCGCGCCAGGAAATACGCTTCCTGCGCCTGAACGTCGCCTGCGCCATGGCTGTGTTGCTGTTCACGGCCATCGCCACCGCCGTGTAGGGCGATTCCCCAGAATCGCGTCTTCTTCCCCTGCGACCGGCGCGATTCTGGAGCAACGCGCCACGAAGGCCGGGCGTGAAAAGCGCGTAATTTTTCCGTAAGATTCTTCGTAAGCGAGCCTCACTACACTATCCCTAGGCTAATTGGCGCTGCGCGCCTGGCCCGGGATAGAAAATCATGATTCAGGCTCCAGCCACTCACAAGCTCAACACCCTCACCACTGTGTCCGCGCGCCGGCTCAACCGGATGCTCAAGCTTGGCCTGGATTACATCCTCGTCGTTCCGACCCTGATTCTGATCGCGCCGCTGCTTCTGGTCATCGCGGCGCTCATCAAGCTCGATTCGCCCGGCCCGGTAATCTATCGCCGGCGCGTCGTCGGCCGCGGCGGCCGCGAGTTCGACGCCTACAAGTTCCGCACGATGCACGTCAATGGCAACGACCGCCTCATCGCCAACCGCGACCAGTGGATGGAAGTGCTGCACGGCGACATCGACGGCGACCCGCGCCTGACACGCATGGGCCGCTTCCTGCGCCGCTATGGCCTTGACGAGTTGCCCCGGCTGTTCAACGTCCTGAACCGGACCATGTCGCTGGTCGGCCCGCGCATGATGAGCCGCGCCGAGCTGCTCAAGTTTGGCCATCGCATCGACGGTTACTGCAACGTTCTGCCGGGCCTGACCGGCCTGTGGCAGGTAAACGGCCACAGCCGTCGCCTCGACGACCGCGTCGAACTGGAAACGCGCTATATCCGCAACTGGTCGATTTCGCTTGACCTGCATATCCTGCTCCAGTCGGTGGTCGTGGCCTTCGGCGTCGCCGCCTAACGGCTCATCGTTTTCACGCCTGATTTGGAGACCCCGCTTCGGCGGGGTCTTTTGTTTGGCTCATGAACTCAACATGGAGCCGCGGTTGGGCTCGGATCTCACGGAAAGAACACCCCCAACGCTTTCCGCGCCAATGCGTGCCTTTCCGCGAAATCCGGGTTGAATTCATGGGACAATGACCGACCGTTCTCTACTCGTGATCGACGGCCGCATGGGCGAAGGCGGCGGGCAAGTGCTGCGCACCTCGCTTAGCCTAGCGGCGCTGACCGGGCGACCGTTCCGCCTGGAGCACGTCCGCGCCAACCGGCAGAAGCCGGGGCTGCGGCCGCAACACCTGACGGCCGTTCGCGCCGTGGCCCGGCTGTGCGGTGCGGCGCTGGCGGGCGATGCCGTCAACTCGCGCACGCTGGAGTTTCGTCCGGCCATGCCGCCGCAGCCGGGCGTCTACCACTTCGACGTGACCGACGCGGCGCAGGGCGGCTCGGCCGGAGCGATCATGCTCGTCTTCCAGGCCGTCCTGTGGCCGCTGCTCTTCGCCGGCGGCCCGTCACGCCTGACGCTGCGCGGCGGCACCCACGTGCCCATGAGCCCGCCCTGGCACTATGTCGCCCACGTCGCCGGCCCCGCCTTCGCCCGCCTGGGCGCGAGCTTCACCACCGAGTTGCGCGCCTGGGGCTGGTATCCGGCCGGCGGCGGCGAGGTGACGGCTCAGATTGAACCGGCGGCGCGCCTCCAAGCCGCGCCATTGGCCCCTATCCCGCCCGATCGCGTCGAGGGTGTGGCCGCCGTGACGAACCTCCCGGCCGATATCCCGCAGCGCATGGCCGGCCGGGCGACGAATCTGCTGACCGCGGCCGGGCTGCGGTCGCGCATTGAGCCGCGGCGCGAGAACGGCGCGGGGCCGGGCGCGGGCATCTTCCTCTGGCTTCCACAGGGCGGCTTCAGCAGCGTCGGCCGGCCTGGCTTGCCCTCAGAGAAAGTGGCCGAGGCCGCGGTTGCGGAGGCGGTAGCTTTCGTGGACAATGGGGCGATGGTCGACCGGCATCTGGCCGATCAGCTCGTGTTGCCGCTGGCTCTGGCCCATGGCCGCACGAGCTACACGACCGACCACCTAACCTTGCACACGACCACCAGCGCCGACCTGCTGCGGCTGTGGCTGGACGTCCGGAGCGACATCACCGGCGACTTGGGCGGCCCGGCTGAAATTGCCATCACCGGCATCGGGTTCGAGGCAGGAAGCAATTAAGAAGAGGGCAACCACGGATTACCCAGGTTCAGAAGCGTAAGCTGTGGTTTCTTCCAGATTCCTATGTTTGAAGTCATTTTCCTGGGCACTTCCTCGTCAGCGCCAACCGTGACGCGCGGGCTGGCCAGCCACATCATCCTCCATCGTCACTATCGCTTCCTGCTCGATTGTGGCGAAGGCACCCAGCGCCAGATCTTGCGCAGCGGCCTGGGCTTCAAGCGGCTCGATACGGTGCTGCTGACCCACAGCCACCTCGACCACATCCTGGGGCTGGGCGGCCTCGTCTCCACGCTGGCCCGCTGGGAGAACCTCGACCATATCGACATCTACGGCGGTCGGGCAACCCTGGCCCGCGTCAGCGACCTGCTGTTCAAGGTCGTCTTCGCCGGCCACCGGCCGCCCATCGACGTCACCCTCCACGCCATCGAGCCGGGCGACGTCATCTGCGCCGACGACAAGTTTAGCCTGACTGCGTTCGAGGTCAGCCACCGCGGCCCGGGCAACCTCGGCTACCTGTTCGAGGAACGGCCGCACCGCCCCTTCCTGGCCGAGCGCGCCGCGGAGTTGGGCGTGCCGTTCGGGCCGGAGCGGGCGCGGCTGGTGCGCGGCGAGGCGCTGACGCTGCCGGATGGCCGCGTCGTCCAGCCCGACGACGTGCTGGGCGAGACGATCCCCGGCACGAAGTACGTCCACATCGGCGACGTGGGCCGGACGGAAGGACTGGCCAGCATCGTTCACGGCGCGGACGCGCTGGTGATGGAGAGCACCTACACCGAGGAAGAGGGGGAGATGGCGGCCGAGTTCGGCCACATGACGGCGGCGCGAGCGGCGGCGCTGGCCCGCGAGGCGGAGGTGAAACACCTCATCCTGACCCACCTCTCCCGCCGCTACTCCGAGCGCGAAATCCGCCAGGAAGCCCGCGCGACCTTCCCCAACACCCACGTCGCCCGCGACCTGGACCACTTCCAGATTACGCGGGAGGGAGTGGTTCGATTGAAGAAAGAAGATAACTCGGGCTGAGGCTAAGCGACTCCCTCTTGGCCAGTCCGGATTTTACGGACTGGAGGTAGCCTCCAAGGCATCGCGGACAGCCTCCGGGCTGCGATCTGCCACGCGAAGAAGGGCGCGCGCTGGCCCCACGGGCTTGCGACGCCCCTGTTCCCAGTTCTGCAGAGTGCCGACGCTGACGCCGATCATCAACGCGAATTCGCGCTGCGACTTGTCCAGCTTCTCGCGGATGGCCTTGATATCCATCGGGGAATACTCGAAGACGCGGCTCGGTTGGCGCAACCCGCGCTTGATCTCGCCCGCCTCCTTGATGCTCTCGACCAATTCGGCAAAATCCTTTTCGTTCATCGCAACCACTCCTCAACAAGCTTGCGTAGCGCCTGCACCTGCTGCTGCGTCAAATCGGCTTTCTCGCTTTTCTTGTACACCAACAACATGTAACAAGCCTCCAACGGCACATCCCAGTAGTAGATGGTGCGCAAGCCACCTCGCTTGCCCTTGCCCGCTACGCGCCAGCGCAGTTTCCTTAACCCCCCGCTTCCAGGAATAAGGTCTCCGGCCTCGGGCCGCATCAGCAGAACTTCCTGCAACCGCCTATACTCTTCATCGGACAAAAGCTCTGTGACCTGTTTGGTGAACGTGGAAGTCTCGACGAAGATCATGAACTACTATACGTCAGTGACGTACCTCAGTCAAGGCTCTATTCCAGCAACTTAACCCACTCCATGATGTTGCTGATTGCCGATCCCCTCCGCGATCCGCCGCGCCTCCAATCCGATCTCCCGCAGCATCCCCGTCCGCGAAACGTAGAAGCCACACACGTAGAGGCCGGGCAGCAGCTCCCGCCCGCTGGCGACAGGCACGCCGCCCGGCGCAACCGTCTTGTCCACCTGCGGGATAAGCTCGCTCACGTCCGGGCGGTAGCCGGTGGCCAGCACCACGGCGTCGAAGGCCCGCTCGCGGCCGTCGCTGAAAACTACCCCGGTCGGCGTGAACCGCTCGATGCCGGGATAGACCGGCAGCCGGCCGCTCTTGATCAGCTTCACCGTGCCGACGTCAATCAGCGGCACTTGCTCCTCGGTCTTGATCTGCTCAATAGGCCCCAGCCGATTCTTTTGCAGCCCATGCTGATAGACGTTGCCGACGTAAGCGTAGACCAGCGGCGCGGCCACGAGATCGCCCAGCTTGCCCGGCAAACGGCTCAGCAGCAGGTTCCATTGCAACGAGGAGATGCCCAGCGTATCGCGCGGGATGATGTTGACCGGGCCACGGACGGCGATGGCCGGCCGCGCGCCGTGCTCATGCAAATCGACGGCGATCTCCCCGCCCGAGTTGCCGAAGCCGACTACCAGCACGTCCTGTCCGGCAAAGGGGCGGCCGTTACGGTACTGGGAACTGTGGACGATCGGCCCGCGGAACGTATCGCGTCCCGGCCACTCCGGCACGTTGGGCACGCGGGTATAACCGGTGGCCAGGACGAGCGTGTCGGCGCTGAAGCGGCCGTCCGGGGTGTGGGCGATCCAGCGGCCGTCCGCTTGCTCGGCGCGCACCAGGCGCTGGTTGTAGAGCGGCTCCAGCCCAAAGTGCGCCGCGTACTGCTCCAGGTAGGCCACCACCTGGTCGCGGCTGGGGTAGCGGGGGTAGCGGCGCGGCATCGGGTAGCCGGGCAAGCCCGACATCCCCCGGCTGGTGTGCAGGTGGAGGCGATCGTAGTGGTTGCGCCAGGCAACGCCGACCCGGTCGCCCTGCTCCAGCAAGAGGAAAGGCACGCCGCGCTGCTTCAGGCAAGCGGCCACGGCCAGCCCGGCCGGGCCCGCACCAACGATCACGGTGTGGGTATCGGTTGCCACGGGCAGATCTTCCATCAGCGGGTCCTCCCTTATAGGCAGCACGGACTTATGAGATGTGGCTGGTTCAATAGGCGCGGGGAAACCGCCGCGCTCCGCTCAAGTGCGCGGGAGTATAACACGGCGAGCGCCGGAAACCGTTCGAGTGACATCGCCACCACTTCCAGTACAATCCGGCCGGAGGAGCAAATCCATGAACGACAACGACCTGCGCCCCGAGGCGTTCTTTGACCTCTCCGATCCAGCCGCGGCCGCTTTCTTCGAGGGCTGCGCCTACGTCTGGGAGGCGCTGGGGCAGATCAAGCGCCACGTGGCGCGGCTGACGGCGGGGGGAACCCGCATTGACGGGACGGTGATGGACGGGGCGTGGCTATCGGACGCGCCGATTGTGATCGAGGCGGGGGCGGTGGTGGAGCCGGGGGCTTACATCGTCGGTCCGGCCTACATCGGCCGCGGCGCGGCTGTCCGCCACGGAGCCTACGTGCGCGAGAACGTCATCCTGCTGGCGGGGGCGGTGCTGGGCCACGCCAGCGAGGCCAAAAACGCCCTCTTCCTGCCCGGAGCCCACGCGCCCCACTTTGCCTACGTCGGCGACTCCATCCTCGGCCACCGCGTCAATCTTGGCGCGGGGACAAAGCTGAGTAACCTGGGTATCCTGAGCGAGAAGGACGAGGCGACGGGGAAGCGGCCGACCATCAAACTGACCATAGACGAGCGAGAGTACGACACGGGGTTGACCAAGTTCGGAGCCATCCTGGGCGACGACGCGCAAACGGGCTGCAACAGCGTCCTCAACCCCGGCTGCCTCGTCGGCCCACGGACGCTGGTCTACGCCAACGCCAGCCTGAGGAAGGGCTACCATCCGGCAGACAGTATCATCAAGTTGCGCCAGAATTTGAGGGCAATGGGGAAACAGTAAGCAGTATTCAGTAAGCAGTATTCAGTAAGACAAGTAGGTCAGCATTCAGCACACTTACTAACCCACTGAATGCCGGGGGACTGGTCACTGGTCGGAGAGCGCCGCCACCCCGTCCTCTAACGTGTCGTAGGCGGCGAAGAAATCCAGAAAGCCGGTGACCGACATCACATCCTGGATGCTCTCAGTCAGGCCGCAGAGGGCGACCTGACCATCGTTGGCGGCCATCTGACGGTAGAGCATGAGCAGGGCGCGCAGCCCGGCGCTGGAAATGTAAGTAACGCCGCTCATGTCGAGCAGCACGCGCGCCTGCGGCCGAGGCATGGCCGCCAGCTTCTCCTGCACCACCGGCGCGGTGCGGCCGTCCAGTTCGCCAAACAGGGTTGCCACCGTAATCCCGTCGACCGTCTCGAACTCTATGTCCATGCCGTCTATCTTATAGCAGTAGCAGCCACTTGTCAGCCATCAACGCGGCAATTTGAGGTCAGCCGCCGTTGGAAGGACAGAGTTCCTGACTGTAAGCCGGGGCTGGGATACGGCTTCACTGCTTGTTGTCGTCGCCAGGCTCCTTCCTCATCCGCTCCGCTAACTGCTCCAGCCGCCGGCTCAACCAGCGCAAGCCGCCCTCGGCCCCCTTCTGCGCCTCGGCCTTCCAGTCTATCTCGCGCAGCTTTGCCTCAACCGCGTCGGCCGTGGCCTGGGCCTGGCTCTGAATCGTCTCGCTGACCTTATCACGCACCGCTTCAGCGCTGCGGCTGGCGGCCTCGGCCGTCGTGTCAGCGATCTTGTGCGTCACTTTCGCGGTGGAGTCCTTCACCGCGCCGGCCACGCGCTGGCCGACCTGCTCCGCGCTCTCGCGGACCTTGCCGCGCGGCTCCTCAGCCCGCATCGCGACGCGCGCCGCGGCTGGCTCGGCGGGTGTTTCGCTTAGACCCAGGTCTTCAAGCGTGATCTTCAATGGTTCCTTGTCAGTCATGTTCCAATCTCCCTGCTGCGGGTACGCTCACTATACGCGTCGCGGACGCGTTCGTTGCGCGCCGCCAGTTTAGCCGAGGCTTGGATTCTGACCCGATCCCTTGCGCCGCGTCCCGCGAGTAGCTATGATGCGGCGCGGCTACGGGCCGGGGAGAATCGCATGAAAGCAGACAAGACGGAACACCGCGTACGCCTGGCGCTGATCGTGGGGCTGGTGGCCGCGGCGCTGATGGCGATGCAATCACTGGCGTCGGGCGAGCCGGCAGCTCTGGACGCGCGTGGGCATCGGGCCTATAACCCGGCGCTCTTCGGCGAAGAAGCCGGGCCGGCGCGCACGCCGACGACGGAGGCCACGGCCTCGCCTACTCATTCGGCCGGAACAGCGACGGCGACGGCGTCCGCTACGCCTTCCCGGTCGCCAACGGCAACGGCCACGGCTACGGCCACCGAAACTCCATCGCCAACCCATACAGAGACAGCAACGGCCACCGCCACGCTGACGAACACCCCCACGGCCACCGCGACAGACGACAGCGCGCCAACGCGCACGCCCAAACCCACCCGGACGCCGCGAGCCACGGCGACCGCGACTCTTACGCCCACCCCCACCGCCACGCCGCCGCCCGGTGAGGAGTTGCTGGTCTTCGATCTCAACCGCCCGGTAACGAGGGATGATCATGGCTTCCCCTGGGACAAGCCGCCGCTGGCCAACGGCGACTGGACGAAACCAATCAACTTCGCCGAGGGGACACTCTACCTGCGCGTCGAAATCTTTGATCAACCCGTGCCGCAGAGCATGAAGCTGGAGTTCTGCGTCTGGCAGGCCAGCAACACCCGCGAGAACTGCTCCAGCCGCGTCGCGGTTTCGGGAGAGCGCGGCACGGTCGTCACCTGGTCGCTGCCTGTCAAGCAGATGTGGAAAAAAGATGGCGTGCCCATCGACTGGTCGGCCGCGCGCGACCGCAACGGCGTCGCCATCCGTAACAGCCAGGGCGAGCCGGTCAGCGACTTCTCCGGCTGGGCCTGGAGTGGCGAAGACCCGGCCAAGTGGTACCCGCTGGACATGCGCTTCACGGTCGTCGTCGTGGAGAAGGGGGCTGGCTTCTCCGGCTGGGAGAATTACGTTCCCTGATAAAGACCTACGTTTGATATATTACCGACTCGACCCGCGGTCGAGGTCTGGAGGATTCCCGAATGGATCTATCCCGAAGCCTCTACGCCCGGCGAGTCCGCCTGCTCATCACTGCTGCCATTCTTATTTCGGGCGGCCTTGCTCTCTTCAAGCCCCAGGCAACGCTGCGCGCGGCCGATAACGTTACCCGCCGCATTTACGCCCCCATCGTCTTCCACACCCCCGCGCCACAGCCGGCGCGCGAACTGCTGGCCTTCGACTGGAACGGCCCCATCACCCTTGAGCACCACGGAATTCCCGCGCCTGACCCGCTGCCGGGAGCTAACGGCGACTGGACGCGGCCGATCAACTTCGCCCAGGGCACGATCTACATGCGCATCGAAGTCCGCAGCCAGCCACGCCCTCAGGACATGCGCCTCCAGATTTGCTGGTGGCAAGACGGCCGCGAGGCGTGTACGCGGGCGTGGCCGATCCGCGGCGAACGCGGCGCGGTCGTCACCTGGTCACAGAGCATTCCCAAACTATGGGCGTTGAATGAACAGCCCATCGACTGGACGCGGCCGCGCGCCAACGGCATCGTCATCAAAGACGCCGACGGGGATATGGTCAGCGATTACGGCGACTGGAACTGGGGCGGACACAACCCCAACGAGTGGTTCCCGCTCGACGTACGTTTTACGGCGGTAGTGGTGGAGAAAGGCGCCTCCTTCTCCGGTTGGCAGAATTACGCGCCCTGAACATTTGACTTACCCACCTTCCGAAAACGGAACGCTTCCTACCGGCATAATGTCGCATCACACGGGCTTTTTGTCTTTCTCTCTGGGGCTTTCAAGACTGTCAAAAGTATTATGAGTAGTACTTAAGTAACGGAATGCCCGCGGATCATTTGGGCGCTGGTGTTGCTACAATGCGGTCGCGTTCGTAAGGCCACGGATGCAGTAGCCGAGCGGGCTAGACTTCATAGTCCGCGAGTTGCTCATCGTCGCGCTCCACATCAATTCTGACGGCTTTTTCACGCTGGGAGCATCTCACGTTAAGTAAAATAACGGCCAAGTTAACTATTCTGGCCGCGTCATAGCGCGTGTATTACAGGGCTCCAGGGCTCTGCGTGTTCGCGCGCCGACGACGGCCGGGCGTTATTATGAGGTGCAGGAGACCTGATGATCCAAGACAACTCTTCGGTTCGGCTGCTTAGAACTGCGGCCCTCGCCCTAATCGTCGGCGTATTTGCTTTTCTAGCCGTGGTCATCCCGACCGCGCGCGGCGCGGCCGGCGCGACTGACACCAACGTCGTCGTTAACCCTGGCTTCGAAAGCGGCGTCCAGTCCTGGACGTGCAAGAGTTGCGCCCTGAGCGCCGGGACGCCCGCCCAGAACGGGGCAGCCGCCGGCCAGATGCGCACCACCAGCCGCACGGCCCGCGCCCAGCTTTTCCAGAGCAACCTGGCGCTTCAACCGCGCACGCAGTACGAACTCACTTTCTGGGCGCGCTCGGGCGGGCAGGACTTGCAGGTAGACCTCTTCAAGCAGACTTCGCCCACCACAAACTACGGCCTGAGTCAGACCTTCAACGTCACCGGTGAGTGGCAGCAGTTCCGCGCGACGTTTACGACGACCAACTTCGCCAGCCCGGTCAGCAATGCCCGGCTGCGGTTCCGCGCGCCGAAAGGCAGCGGCTTCCAGTACAGCATTGATGATGTCTCGCTGGTTGCCCTCAGTGCGCCGCCGACAGCCACGGCAACGCCATCGCCCACGCCGCCCCCCGCCGGAGGGAGCGAGCTACTCGTGTTCGACTGGAACGCGCCGGTGACAACCGCCCAGCATGGCTTCCCCTGGGATAAGCCCCCGCTGGCGAACGGCAACTGGATCACCCCGGTCAACTACGCCGAGGGCACGTTCTACCTCCGCGCCGAAGTTCGCAGCATTCCCGCCAACCAGGATGACATGAAGGTTCAGTTCTGCATCTGGCAGGACCAGAGCAAGCTAGAGAACTGCACCCGTACGGTTGATGTCCCCGGACGGCCGGGAACCGTGGTGGAGTGGTCGGTGGGCGTGCAGAACCTTTGGAAGAAGAACGGCGTGATCATCGACTGGTCGCGTGAGCGCCATCGCAACGGCTTCGCCATCAAGAACGGTGCGGGCGATCCGGTCAGCGACTACTCCGGCTGGAACTGGAATGGGGAAAACCCGGCCGAGTGGTACCCGATGAACGCGCGGTTTACCGTCGTGGTGGTCGCCAAAGGCGAAACCTTCTCCGGCTGGAGTAACTACATTACCCCTTAACTCTCGCCGATCGGCGGGGAGGGGATGGCCCACAGGACCACCCCCTCCCCGCCGATCGCTTTTATAGGCGGGAGACTTCGTCACAGGCTTGGAACACACCGGCAATTGGGCCGGAGTGGGGCCGGCGGACTTGGGAGCCGCGGCTTGTTCACTAGCGCACACAGGAAGTAAGGAGACCAACAATGAATAGTCGTACCCTCGTGAGCCGGGTCAAGGTTCTGGGATTGCTCCTGGGCCTTATGCTCCTCGCGTTGAGCTCGGTCGTGGCCGTTCGCGCCCAGGCTGAGACCAACGCCCCGGCCGCTACCAATGTCCCTGGCGAACTGTTGATTTACAACTGGACGACGCCGGTTACCAAGCAGCAGCACGGCTTCCCCTGGGACAAGCCGCCGAAACAGAATGGCAACTGGGTTTCGCCGATCAACTATGCCGGCGGCACCATCCAGTTCCGCTTCCAGGTGCTGAGCATGCCCAAGCCGAAGTCCATGCGCCTGCAATTCTGCTTCTGGCAGAACCGCAGCGCTCTGGAGACGTGCAGCCGCACCCAGGTCGTGACCAGCGGCGGCCCCGCCGTCACCTGGTCGCAGACCCTTGGCGGCATGTGGAAGAAGGGTCGGGCGCTCGACTGGACGCGCCCGCGCGACCGCAACGGTGTGGCCATCAAGACCCTGGCCGGCAAGCCGGTCAGCGACTACTCGAACTGGCGCTGGAACGGCGAGAACCCCAACGACTGGTACCCGATGAACGTGCGTTTCACGGTCGTCGTGGTCGCCAAGGGCAAGACGTTCTCAGGCTGGCAAAACTACTAGGATCGGTTAGAAGGGCGCCTGATTTTGCCGCAGGCGCCCTTCTTTTGCCGGCTATTTTGCCTCGCCGGCGCTGTCTTACGCAGAATGACTAAGGAGAGAGACATGACACCGCAAACGACAACCCGTTTGCCCGGCTGGGCACGGGCCGCCATTCTGGCCCTGGTTGTGTTGGGGCTATTGGGCATCGCCCTGGCCGCACCGGCCCGCACGCGCGCCGAAGGCCAGGTCGCCAATGCCCAGATGCTCGTCTTCGACTGGAACAAGCCGGTCACCATCGGCATGAGCGGCTTTGCCCAACTCAAGCCGCTGTCGGCCTATCCGCAGTTCCCGAACGGCAACTGGGTTAGCCCTATCAACTACACCAACGGCACGCTCTACTTCCGGGCCAAGGTACTCAGCATTCCCCAAAATCAGCCAGGCATGAAACTGGGCTTCTGCTTCTGGCAGCAACGGCCGAAGTATGGCGAGGAGTGCTCCAAGAATCAACCCGTGGCCGGCGTCCCCGGCAACGAAGTTCGCTGGAGCCAGTCGTTCCAGTCCCTGGCCAAGATCAACCGCGCGCCCATCAACTGGACGCAGCCGCGCGCCATGGAAGGCTTCGTCGTTCGCAACTCCCGCGGCAAGCCGGTTTCGCGCAAGCTGGGCATGAACTGGAACGGCGAGAACCCGCTGAAGTGGTACCCGCTGAACATCCAGTTCTCGGTCGTGCTGGTGGCCCCGGGCGGCGGCGCGCCGGATTGGACGCAGTACGGCTGGTCGTCGAACTAGCGCCGGTCAAGCGCACCCTCTCGGAGACTGAAGAATTAAACACGGACAGGACACGGATTAGACAGATTGGCGTGGCAGGTTGCAGACCCAATCCGTCTAATCCGTGCCATCCGTGCTGAATTCTTCAATCGGCAAAAGGGCGCATTCGACTTGCGCCCCGACGCCACGCAGAATGAGCAAGGAAAGACATGATACAGCAGATGACAACCCGCAGTTCCGCCCGGGCCCGCGCCGCGCTTCTGGCGCTGGTCGTGGTGGCTCTGTTGGGCGCGGCGCTGATCGCGCCCGCCCGCGCCCGCGCCGAGGGCGACGCGACAAGCGCGACCGAGATGAAGGTCTTCGACTGGAACAAGCCGGTCACGATCAACTACAGCGGTTTCGCGCAGTACAAGCCGCTGTCGAGTTTTCCACAGTTCCCCAACGGCAACTGGATTAGCCCGATCAACTACACCAACGGCACGCTTTACATCCGCGCCCGCGTGATCAGCATCCCCAAGAACCAGCCGAGCATGAAGCTTGGCTTCTGCTTCTGGCAGCAGAAGCCCAAGTACGGCGAGGAATGCACCAAGAACTACGCGCTCCCCGGCGTGGCCGGCAGCGAGGGCCGCTGGAGTCAGTCGTTCCGCTCGATGGCCAAGATCGGCGGCGCGGCGATTAACTGGACGCAACCGCGCTGGAAGGCCGGCTTTGTCGTCCGTGGGCCGAAAGGCCCGGTCAGCAACAAGCTGAACTTCAACTGGAGCGGCGAAAACCCGGCCAACTGGTATCCGCTAAACATCCACTACACTATCGTGCTGGTGGCTCCGGGCGGCGCTGCGCCGGACTGGACCAAGTACGGCTGGCCGACCCGTTAAGGCAGTTAGACGACAGGCCGGAGCCCCGCTCACGGGCTATTCCGGCAGGTGAAGCAAATGTCAACCGGCGCGGCCGCGGCCGCGCCGGTTGACATAGGGCTAACCCACTTATACAATTCGCTTACGGTCCGCTACTTGGGGAAGTTCAATCGCTTCGCGTGATTGATTCGGCGGTCCGTGCTCCGAGGAAACTGTACGGCAATGTAATGGAGCGCGTGGCGTAGGCGCCTGGGTTTGCGCTGCCTGCCCGCCGCGCGATTCGGCTTGTACAGGAATAAGGAGCACAACCACATGACAACCGAAAAACCCCGGCTCGACCGGCGAAAAGCCGTCGCTTGGCTCGCCATCGTGGCCGCCGTTATGGCTTTCGCGTCCATCACCTCAGCCCAGATTCAGCCGCCAGCCATCGGCGAAGAGATAGTGACCAACGGCGGCTTCGAGAGCGGCCTGGACCGCTGGGCGACGCAACGCGCGCTGGCCGCCCCCGTCGCGCCGGCCCTTGCCGGGGCCACGTCCGTCCAGCTGCGCAACGAAAGCCGCACCACCCGCGGGCAGTTCTTCCAGGACGGCCTCACGCTGACGCCCAACACGCCCTATCGCCTTACCGTCTGGGCGCGATCGCCCGGCGGCCATGATATACACGTGGCGCTTGTCCAGGGGGTCGCCCCTTTTCCCAATTATGGGCTGGGCAAGACGTTGAACGTGACTCCCGAGTGGCGGCAGTTCACCGTCAATTTCGTCACCAAGAACCTCACCGACACGGTCAACGACGGCCGCTTGCGTTTCCGATTAGTGTCCGGAGCCAAAGTCGAGGTTCTTGTCGACTCGGTCTCGCTGGTCGCCACCGGCGCGCCGCGGTCGACGGCCACAGCCACGGGTGAGGCAGTGACGGCAACCCTGACCGCTACCGCCACGCCGGCCGACGAGGCCACCGCTACGGCCACCGCAACCGCCGTGAATGAGGAACCGCCCACATTGACACCCACGGCCACGGAGACAACGCCGCCAACTGACACGCCGGGGGCGACGGCCTGGCCTACGGAAACGGCCACGCCCAGCCCATCGCCCAGCCCCACCCTGACCGCCACCGCAACCCGTACCCCAACGCCGACATCGGCCGCGCCCACCGCCACCCGCACCACTATCCGCGTCAGCGGCACAGCCACGCCCCTGCCCTCGCTCGGCGACGCGGACGAGATGCTGGTGTTCAACTGGGACCGTCCGGTCATTATCAACGACAGCGGCTTCGCCCAGGACAAGCCGGTGCGGGCCGCGGCCAATGGCGACATGGCGCGCTTTGTCGGCGGCACGCTCTATTTCCGGGCGCGCGTCTTCGGCATGCCGGTTGAGCAGCCGGGCATGAAGCTCGGCTGGTGCTTCTGGCAGCAGACGCCGGTCTATGCCGAGGAGTGCAGCCGCAACTTCGCCGTGTCCGGCGTCGCCGGCACGGACGCGGCGTGGACGGTGCTGCTCAGCGACCTGAACCGGATCAACAACAGCCCGCCGATCGACTGGAGCCAGCCGCGCTGGAAGCACGGCTTCGTCGTCCGCAACAGCCGCGGCAAGCCGGTCAGCAATAAGCTCGACTTCGCCTGGAGCGGCGAAGACCCGGCCAAGTGGTACCCGCTGGACATTCACTACACGGTCGTCATCGTCGCCCCCGGCGGCACGTTCGACGGCTGGCAAAAATACGGCTGGCCGTAGGAAGAGAAACCACAGATTACGCAGATTACACAGATTTCTTCCCGTCATCTGTGAAATCTGTGTAATCTGTGGATGCTTTCTGACTGGGTTTGACATGACTGGCCGAATGGACTAACCTTCAGGCAGTTGGTCAGACAACAACCTTATACTCATCGAGAGAGGTGGAGGGACCCGGCCCGGCGATACCTCGGCAACCATCCAAGGGATTGGTGCCAAATCCGGCAGAGAGCGATAGTCGACTCTCTGGAAGATGAGAGTGGACGATTCCTAGCCGAGCCTCTCATCATGAGAGGCTTTTTTGTTGGTCGATATGAACCGAAAAGAACAACTTCAAGAACAACTGGCGCGGCGCATCCTCATCCTCGACGGCGCGATGGGCACGATGATCCAGCAGTACCGGCTCGGTGAGCCGGACTTTCGCGGGCCGCGCTTCGCCGACTGGCCGCGCGACCTGCAGGGCAACAACGACCTGCTCGTCCTGACCCAACCCGACGTCATCCGGGCCATCCACCTGGCCTACCTGGAGGCCGGAGCCGACCTCATCGAAACCAACACCTTCAATGCCAACCGCATCTCTCAGGCCGATTACGGCATGGAAGACCTGGCCTACGAGATGAACGCGGCCGCGGCGCGGCTGGCGACCGAGGCGCGCGACGAGATGGAGCGGCGCGACCCGTCGCGACCGCGCTTCGTCGCCGGGGCGCTTGGCCCCACCAACCGCACCGCCTCCATTTCGCCGGACGTGAATGATCCCGGCTTCCGCAATGTCACCTTCGACCAGCTGGCTGACGCCTACGCCGAGGCGGCGCGCGGCCTGGTCGATGGCGGGGCCGACCTGCTGCTCATCGAGACGATCTTCGACACGCTCAACGCCAAGGCGGCCATCTTCGGCATCACTCGCTACTTCGAAGAGGCGGGCGTGGAATTGCCGCTGATGATCTCCGGTACGATCACCGATGCCAGCGGCCGGACGCTCAGCGGCCAGACGACCGAGGCCTTCTACACCTCGATTATGCACGCCCGGCCGCTCATCGTCGGCCTCAACTGCGCTTTGGGAGCGGCCGCCTTCCGCGACCACACTTACACGATGGCGCAGATCGCCGACACCTACACCCACATCTACCCCAACGCCGGGCTGCCCAACGAGTTCGGCGAGTACGACGATACGCCGGAGTACATGGCCGGCGTGC
>CAZSOD010000020.1:0-32480 GCA_964608255.1 uncultured Ardenticatenaceae bacterium | reverse complement strand
AGGTCGTAGTACGTGGGTGGGCGGCGGCGGGGGAGGACTTGCTCGGCGGCGTAGGCGACGCGGAGCAGTAGATGTTCCTCCCACGGCCGCCCCATCGCCTGCATCCCCGTCGGCAGGCCCCGTGCGTCGTAGCCCACCGGGAAGGCAATCGCCGGCAATCCCGTCAGGTTGCCCGGCATGGCAAAGCGCATCAGTTCCGTCACCGTGCTCAGGTCCGACCAGCCATCGGCCTCGCAATTGTCGGGCACGACCGGCGCGGTGACGGCCGTCGCCGGCGTCAGGATCGCGTCACAAATGGCGAACGCCCGGCGGAAGTGGTCGATGGCCCGCGTCCGCACCCGCTGCGCCTGCAGGTAGTCGTAGGACGTGGTCGCCCGGCCCAGCGATAGGTTGATCCGCGTCGGCGGGCTGAGCTCCGACCAGTATTCGGCGTAGGCGGCCATATTGGCGGCCATTTCGGTCAAGATGGTGCTGGCCTGTGCCACGCGCATCTCGTCGAGTTCGGGTATTTCCACCTCCACAACCGTCGCGCCCATCTCCACCAGCCGCGCGATCATCGTTTCGCAATCCTCGACGATCTCCGGCGCGGCGTGCTCGAACCACGGCCGGTAAACGCCCAGTCGCACGCCGCGCAAGTCGGTGTTGTCCCAGCTGTCAAGGGACACCGGCGGCTGCGACAGGCTGTTCGGGTCGCGCGGGTCGGGACCGGCGACGCAGGCGTAGACCAGGGCCACGTCGCTGACCGTGGCCCCGATGGGGCCGAGGTGGCCCATCGACCAGGTGAGCGGGAAGGCGCCGTGCTCGCTGACGCGGCCGAAGGTTGCCTTCAGCCCGACGAGGCCCGTCAGCGCGGCCGGGATGCGGATGGAGCCGCCGCCGTCCGCGCCGATGGCGACGGGGCAGATGCCGGCGGCCACGGCCGCGGCCGAGCCGTTGGAGCTGCCCCCGGCGTGGCAGTTGAGGCTGTAAGGGTTGCGGACGATGCCGTAATGCTCGTTGAAACCGTCGGGGTTGATGCCGATCTCGTGCATGTTGGTCTTGCCGATCAGCAGCGCCCCGGCGGCGCGCAGCCGGGCGACGACCGTTGCGTCCCCGGTCGCCGGCGTCCGGCCCAAAAAGCTCGTGCCGACGGTCGTGCCGTAGGGCGTTTGATCGACTTCGTCCTTGACGGCGACCGGCACGCCGTCGAGCAGGCTGATGGGCTTGCCGGCGCGGTGGCGTTGGGTTGAGGCTTGGGCCTGGGCCATGAGGTCGTCACGGTCGGTGGCGCGGAAGGCGCGCAACGGCCGCGGGTCGTCGTCGGCGTCGGCAATGGCCGCCAGCACCGCCTCGGCTATCGCCGCCGGGGTCGTGGTGTGCTCGCGATAGGCGCGGGCGTAATCGGCAACGCTGGCAAACGGCTCGCGGTTGAGGCGGCGGCCGACCTCGTCCTGCAACTCATCCCACTCCAGCGGCGGCGCGTCGCGGTTGGCGGCGGCCTCGGCCAGCGCCAGCGGGTAGAAGGTCGGCGGATCGGGGAAGAACTTCTCGCGCAAGCTGGTGACGCCGCCCTGCTTGAGCAATTGGTTAACAACCGGGCTGCGCAGGGGACTATCGACCGCCCCGGCGAAGAGGCGCAGCGGGCGGCCGTTGATCTTGGGCAGGTTGAGAGAGGTGAGGTTGTAGGTCATGGTCGGTGTAGTCTCCTGGTTCGGGGGCAGGGGTCGGGGAGCAGGGGTGCAGGGGATGTTCTCTTCGTCCCCTGCTCGCCTGCACCCTTGCTCCCCTCCGCACAAAAGACGACGTCCTAGGGACGCCGATACCACCACACGGTCACGGCCACAGCGACCGCGCCGAGAACGATCCAGTTGAACGGCCGCGGCACCAGCGCGGCCACGGCCAGCCCACCGAACATCCCCAGGCCGATGCCCAGAAACGCGCCCACAACGCGCCGCTGCATCGGGTCGAGCTTCAGCCCGCGCTGAAAGGTGCCGGATGGGAGCGTCCAGAGGGCCAGCGCGAAGAGGAAGAAGAGCGAGCCAACCAGCACGGCCGTCAGCCCGCCATAAATGCCTTGCAGGCCGTACATGACAGCGATGCCAACAGCGAAGAAAGCCAGGGTCAACAGGATGCGCAGGTTCATGAATGCCGCTTAGGGCGAGGTTGATGAGTCGGACGGCAAGCGTTTCTCGGCCGGCGCGCGCATGTTATCCCGTGCCAGCCAGATGAGAACCATGAGGATAAATCCGGCATAGAACCCGGTTAACACCCCCGCGCCCATGAGCAGTGCCGGGCCGGGGCCGCCGGTGGTGATGATGGAGACTATGATGGCCACGACGCCGGCGACGATCAGGCCGCCGACGGTGTAAACGAGGCAGCCGGGCACGCCGAAGCGCGGCTCGCGGTTGCGCCGCAGGTGCAGCGCGTAGTCGACCAGGCCGCCCAGCAGCGCGACGAAACCGCCGATGGCCAGGCCGATAAGGAAAAGCGTCAAATTGCTGCTTTCACCCATGACGCCCCTGCGCGGAAACCTGAGAGTGTGGGAGAACCGACACGCTAATTCTAGGCCCGGCCGAAGCGCGGCGCAAATGGCACGTAGGGGCAGACCTGTGTATCCGCCCTCTTACCCAAGGCATCCTACACCCGGCCCGGGCAGACACGCCGGTCTGCCCCTACGCCATCTTGGCGGGTTGCCCCGTTGCCAGCAGAACGTTGTTCCATAGCCAGCCGGTCGGGTCGATCTGTTTGCGTTTTTGGGCGGCCAGAGCGATTGGCACGTGAGTATACTCGTTGTTCCAGTAGCCCACGACGAGGTTCGTCCGGCCGCTCATGGCGGCATGGACGGCGTTGAAACCCAGCAACAGGCAATACGACGAATCGTAAGCGTTGGCCGGCAGGCTGCGGATGGTGTAGCTAGGGTCAATGTACTTCATGTTGATCTCGATCCCTAACTCGTGGAAGTAACCGGTGATTGCCTCGCGCAGGAACAGACCGATGTCACCCAGCTTGGGGTTGCCGGAGGCGTCGCTCTCGCCGCGACCGATGAGGTCTTGCCCCGCGCCCTCGGCAACGGCGATCACCGCATGACTGCGCGCCGCCAGCCGGTCGCGCAGCGCCGGCAGGAACGCCTCCAGCGTGAAGGGGCACTCCGGCACAAGGCAAAAGTTGACCTGACTATCGGCCAGCGCCGAGTAGGCGGCGATGAAGCCCGATTCGCGGCCCATCAGCTTGACCAGCCCGATACCGTTGCCGACGGCGACGGCCTCGCTGTGGGCGGCCTGGACGGCGCGCCGGGCCTCGGCCGCGGCGGTGACAAAACCGAAGGAACGCTCGATGAAGGAGATGTCGTTGTCGATCGTCTTGGGCAGGCCGACGACGGCGATGGGCAGCCCGCGCCGCCGCACCTCGGCGGCGATGGCCCCCGCGCCGCGCAGCGTGCCGTCGCCGCCGATGGTGAACAGGATACTCACGCCAAGCGTTTCGAGCGTGTCCACCATGCGGCCGACGTCCTGATTGCCGCGCGACGTGCCCAGCACTGTCCCGCCCAACTCGCCAATCGCTTCGACGTTGGCCGGCGTCAGTCGCGCCGGTTCGTGGCCGTAGTCAGGTATCAGCCCGGCGTAACCGTAGCGAAAGCCATAGACCATCTCGACGCCGTAGTGGTGGAAGAGGCTCAGAACGATGGCGCGGATGACATCGTTGATTCCCGGGCACAGGCCACCACAGGTGACAATGCCCGCGCGCAGCCCGCGCGGGTCAAAGTAGAGATGTTCGCGCGGCCCAGCCTGCTCGAACGACGGCAGTTCGCGCCCGGCGCCGATGAGGTCGAGGACGATGGCCGGGTCGGTGTGGTAGAGAACGCGCGCGCCGTCCGGCGTCAGGCAACTGACGCGCATGGGCGTCGGCCGCGTGGCCGGCCCGAGCCGGTCGATTTCAAATCCCAGGCCCAGTTCATCGAGAAAGGACAGGTCTTGGTTTTCCGACACAAATGCCCTCCTGAGGGGACCGAAGAAACTACAATTTACACCGATTCCACAGCTTCGAGATAGTAATCAGTGGATTCTTCCTGCACCGGCAGCGGCGCGTCGTTGGCCAGAGCGCGGTCGGCGGCCGGGTCGGCGGCGGTAATCAGGTCAATAGGCGTGCGAGCGAAGCGCAGGGCAGCGGCTCGGGCGCGGCCGTCATGTTCGTGAGCCAGCGACCACTCGGCCGCCTCGACAAGCAGCGCCAGCCCCAGGGCCCGCCCCAACGTTTGGGCGAAGCGCCGCGCGCCGGCTTCGAGCGCCGCCCGGTCGCCGTTGGCCGCCGCCAGCCAGCGCAGCGCGTGGTCAACCGCAGTCTCGGCCGTTCCGCCGGCCTCCGCCAGCGCCCTGTCACTCGTGGCCCGCACAATACCGGATACTTTTGCGCGCAGTGCCTCCAACCCGGAATCGCCGCGCGTGCTGAGCGCTCGCAGCGCGTCGAGGGCCAGAACGTTGGTCGTCCCCTCCCAAATGGGCATCACCTGGCTATCGCGCAGCAGGAGCGGTAGGCCGGTATCTTCCACGTAGCCCGCGCCGCCGAATGCCTCCAATGCTTCGCTGGCGACGGCCACGGCTTGCCGCCCCGTCGTCAGCTTGGCGATGGAGGTCAGCAGGCGCAGCAGGTCGATGTCGGCGGTGGTGCTCTCCCCGGCCTCGTCGCGACCAATCAACTCGACGAGGAAGAAGCTCAGATGAAAGGCGGCCTCGGTCTCGGCCTGGAGCCAGGCCAGTGTATCAGCGTGCAGCGGCTGGCGGGCCAGGAGCGCGCCGAATGCCTCGCGACGTTGCGCATAGTCGCGGGCCAGAGCCACGCCGCGGCGCATTGTCGCGGCGGCCATGACGCTGTTCCACGTCCGCGTCAGGTGGAGCATGGGGATGATGTTACGCACGCCGTTGTCGAGGCCCATGACCGGCACGGCCGGCGCGCCGTCGAGGGTCAGTTCGGCCGTTGGCACCTTGCGCGTGCCCAGTTTGTCCTTGAGCCGGTTGACGCTGATGCCGTTCAGCCGTCCGTTTGCGTCGCGCAGTTCCAGATAGAACAGCGCCAGCCCGCGGCCGCCCGGGGCATTACCCTGCGGCCGCGCCAGCGTCAGCGTCATCGGCGAAGTTGTGGCCGAGGTGAACCACTTGCGTCCATAGAGCCGCCACTCGTCATCCTCGCGGCAGGCAAAGGTTTCGGAGCGGCCGACATCGGAGCCGCCGGTCGTTTCGGTCATCCATTGGCCGCTTGTCCAGAAGGTCGCCGGGTCGCGGCTGGTCAGGCGAGGCAAGGCCCGCTCGATGAGGGGCCGGTTGCCGCTCAGGGTAAGCGTTCGCGCCGCGCCGTCGGTCATGGCCAGCGGGCAGGTGTAGACGTCAGTGGAGGGGTGGAAGAGATAGGCCAGGGCAAATTGAACCACGCGTGATAGCGCGCCGTAGTCGCGCTCGTAGGCCGTGGCCACGATGCCGAACTCGGCCGCCAGCCGCTCGGCCCGCTGCCACAGAGGCGTCACGTCAATGCGGTCGATGCGCTCGCCCCAGGCATCCCATTGGGTCAGGACGGGCTCGTTCAGGCGGTCGGCCAGTTGCAGCTCATAGAGTTCGCCGCCGGCCAGTTCGCCCATCTCGCGTAGCGGCGGCTCAACGGCCCTGAGCGTGTCCGGCGGCAGCTTGCGCCGCAGGTAGGATCGCAAGACGCGGTCGGCGTCGTATTGATTGCCCAGCCGTGGTCCAGGCTGGTTGAAGGATTGGAAGCGCACGGTATCCTCCACTTGTAGAGCGGGTTGGCCGCCCGCGTCCTGGTTCTTAACCGGCGGCGACGATGCGGTTGCCAGCCCGCTACAACAAAGCTGCAATTTCCTCGTCCGTGAAGCCCGCCTCGCCTAGCACTTCGGCGGTATGGTAGCCTAACGGCGCGCCGGCGTGGCGATATTCCGCCTCGGCGTCCTGGAAGCGCCACGGGCTGGCGATCTGGCGCTGTGTCCCGCCGCCCGGCTTGGGCACGTTCGCCACCAGCCCCCGCGCGGCCGTCTGCGGGTGATTCAGCATCTCCGGCACGGTTAGCACCGGCTCCACGCATACGTCCAGCGGGGCGAAGATGGCCACCCACTCGGCCATCGGCCGGGCAGCGATCACCTCGCGCACGACGGCCTTGACCCGCGCCTGGGCCGTCTCGTCCAGGCTCAGCCCCGGCGCGACCAGGTCGGGCCGGCCAATGGCGGCGCAGAAGCCGTCCCAGAACTTGGGCTCTAGACTGCCGACGGACAGCCAGCGGCCGTCGGCGGTGGCGTAGAGGTCGTAGGCGCGCCCGCCGTTGAGCGCCATCGCCTCCGGTGCGGGCGTCTCCCCGGCGACGAGCCAATGGGCGGCGAGATGGCTTTGCCAGGCGACCATCATGTCGAACATGCTGACGTCCACGAACGCGCCCTCGCCCGTTGCGCCGCGCCGCACCAGCGCCGCCAGCAGGCCAACGAGCGCCCCCAGCGCCCCGCCACCGATGTCGGCGATCTGGATGCCCAGCGGCGGCGGGCCGGACGCCGCCCGGCCGCTATAGCTGAGCGCCCCGGAGAGGGCCAGGTAGTTGAGGTCGTGGCCGGCGCGGTCGCGCAAGGGACCGGTTTGCCCATAGCCGGTCAGGGCGCAGTAGACGACGGCGGGGTTAACCGCCCGCAACGCCTCATAGCCCAGGCTCAGCCGGTCCATAACGCCGGGCCGGAACTGCTCGATGACGACGTCGTAGCCGCCATCAGCGACTAGCCGCTTGATAGCGGCGACCGCCTCCGGGCGCTTCAGGTCGAGGGCCAGCGAGCGCTTGTTGCGATTTAGGACGCCATGCCAGGCGGACGTGTCGCCGTCGTAGGGCGGCAGGAAGCGCACCATGTCCGGCCGGTTGGGCGACTCGACGCGCACCACGTCCGCCCCCAGGTCGGCCAGGACCATTGTGGCGAACGGGCCGGGGAGGAGGGCGGTGAAGTCGAGGACGTGGAGGGCCGAGAGAGGGGGCATATGAGTTAGAGCGCGAGTGTGTGCCGGAGCGCCTGGTCGATACGTTCCATCGGTAGGCTTCCGATCTTGCGCTCGATTGCCTGCAAGAACACCGTCGCCAAATTGTCGGTCATGACGACGGAGTCCGTTAACAGCCCCGAGTTCTGACCACCCGGGCTTTCGGTGCGAATCATGACGCGGCTCGGATGGCCGGCACGAAAAGACCTACTGGTGAGCATCGCGACGATGACCTGATCCAGCCCTGTCTCCAGGTTGTCCGCTTGAATAACGAGCGCCGGTCGTCTCTTCGCGGTCAGAAGATCAGAGTTGGGGAACAGGACTAGAACAACGTCGCCTCGACTAACGCTCGGCCCTAAGCTCGTCGTAGTGGTCATAGGCCTCCATCTCGGGACTATCCCACTCCTCCGCGAATGTTACCAGGCGCTCGCGCAGTTCCAGCGCCCGGTCACGGTCTATGCCCCGGCTTTGCAGATCGACGTAGGCCTGGGTGAGAAACGTCACGATTACCGGTGTGTCTTCGCTGACGTTCGCCGGGATCTCCGCTAACTCAATCTTTCCATCGCGAAAGATGCCCTCTACCGACTTTAGCATGTGGGCCTCCACTTGTATCGCGGCTGACTCTTGTGCATAGTATACCACGGGCCGCGTTGGGCCGGGATAGGGCGGGAAGCCATGAACCGGGAGCGAACCGGCGCCGGCTGGAAGTCATTGCAGGCGAGTTGCCAGTCGGATTGCCAGGTTATGCGGCCATAACCCCTGACATGGGCGCTTGCCAGTCCAGTGCGTCGTGGGCTTGCCGCAGTTCGCCCAGCCGCGCGGCTACGTCCGGCGGGAAGGGGGAGATGCGGCGCACGGTCATGTCGGCGTGGGCGACCTGCGCCTCCAGCGTCGAGGCGAGACGGTCGCGCGTCTCGTTGAGCATGAAGCCCATGAAGTGGACGCGCCGCGCCGAAAGCCCCAGCACGCGGACGTGAACCGCAACCTCGTCCCCCGGCATGACCTCGGCCAAGTAGCGGATGTGGTGCTGCAGGGCGAAGGCGCCGCCGTGCTGCTCGCGGTAGTAGGCGTCGTCCATCCCGACCGTGGCGATGAAGGCCCACGCTGCCTCGTCGTAGAAGGCCAGATACCAGCGGATGTTCATGTGGCCCATCGCGTCAATGTGGTCCGGGCCGATGGTGGCGCGGCGGAAGCAGGGCAACTGGCGGACCTGCGCCGGGGAGGGCAGGGACTCACGCAGGGGCGTAGCGCCAGACATGGTCCGGTTCCTCCAGTTGCACCAGCCCGTCCTCCATTAGCAAATCGAGGTAGCCGATCAGCATCCACAACCCGGCTAGCCGCGTCGCCGGGGGCTGGTGGGCGTACATGGCGTCGAGCAGGTCGGGGATGGCGGTAAGCCCGCGGCGGACGTAGCCCAGGCACTCCCCTTTGCGCTGCGTGATGCGCTCGCGCTGGCGCTCGATGACCCGCCGGTGGCTGCCGAACGGCCGCCCGTGGCCGGGGAATACAGTTTCCACGTCCAGCGCTTCAACGGTCGCCAGCGATCGCACGTACTGCGGCAGCGCGGGTACGCGCCCACCCGCGCCGGGCGGCGGCTGCTCGACCACTGGCGTAGGCGTGACGGCCAGCAGCATATCGGCCGAGAGCAGTTGCCGCGCATCCGGTTGGTAGAAGACGGTCTGCGCGCTGGCGTGACCGGGGGTGTGAATAACTTGCCACGTTTGCCCGCCCATCTGCAACAAACCGTCGCGCCGGAAGGTGACGACGCGCTCGGCCGGGACGGGGTCGACCTGCGCCGCCAGCGCTTCCATACCGGACAGAGTCATCTCCACTACCTCCGGCGGCAGGCCCAAATGGCGCAGGAAGTCGTCGCGGTAATAGACGAGCCGCTCGGCCCACATGGCGCGGGTGGCTGTCAGCCACGGCGCGCCCAGGTCGACGATCCAGACCGTGGCGTCGCTTTCCGCCGCCAATCGACCGGCGAGGCCATAGTGATCCACATGGGGATGGGTGATGACGACGCGGGCGACGTCCGCGGGGGCGAGACCGCGGGCCGCCAGCCCATCCCCTAGCGCTTCCCAGCATTCGTCGGATTTGATCCCGGCGTCGACCAGGACGACCTCGGGCTGGATGAACAGGTAGCTATTGACCGGCCCAACCCCAAGGTTGGTCGGGAGCTCAAGGCGGATCGGAGACATATCCTCATTATCCGCCATGTTGGTCATTTGGTCAGGCGAGCGAGGATACGCAGAATGCACATCCTCAGCTACGGAGAGTGCATAACCTCAGAGATGCAGAGTGCGCATCTTCAGATGCGCAGCCCTCCGCAGCGCGCTGCCGCCCGTCCGCATAGCCTCCGATGCGGACTCTGCGAGCGGACTCTACGAGAGGGATAACGCGTCAGCCGGTGTTTTTCAAGCCCGACGCAATCCCGTTGATCGTCAGGAAGATCGTGTTGCGCAACTCATCGGCCTCGGCGCTTTCCGGGTCCGGCATGGCGCGCAGGCGGCGGAGCAGGCTGACCTGGATAAAGTTGAGCGGGTCGATATAGGGATTGCGCTGGCGGACGGCGCGCTGGAGAACCGGGTCGTGGTCGAGTAACTGGCGCTGGCCGGTGACTTGCAGGATGGCGTCGCGCGTCTGGTCGAACGCGGCCGATACCTGGCCGAAGATCAGGTCGCGCACGCGCGCGTCCTCCACCAGTTCCGCATACAGCCGCGCAATGCCCATGTCGGCCTGAGCCATCGACACCTGCGAGTTGTCCAGCAGGTTGCGGAAAAACGGCCACTCCCGGTACATCTCGCGCAGCAAGCCGGGCTGGCCCGCGGTGCGGCCGAACTCGGTCAGCGCCGCGCCGACGCCAAACCAGCCGGGAAGGACGTGGCGGCACTGCATCCAGCTGAAGCCCCACGGGATGGCCCGCAGGCTGGTGAAGGTAGCCGCCGATGTGCGGCGCGACGGTCGCGAGCCGATGCGCATCTGGCTGATCTCGTCCATCGGCGTGGCCTGACTCCAGTAGACCAGGAGTTCCGGCGTCTCGTAGATGAGTTGCCGGTAGGCGCGGAAAGAGACAGCGGCCAGCTCCTCCATCGCCGCCGTCCACTCCGGCTTGGGACGGGCCTGCAACCGGTAGTGCTCTGGCGCGCTGGCGGTCAATACGGCGTGGACGACCTGTTGCAAGTGACGCTCGGCGATGGCGCGGTGGCTGTAGCGGTCGGAGATGACCTCGCCCTGCTCGGTGATACGAATGCGGCCGCCGACGGAACCGGGCGGCTGGGCCAGGATGGCGCGGTTGGCCGGGCCGCCGCCGCGGGCGATGGTGCCGCCGCGACCGTGGAAGAGAGTCATGGTGACCCCCTGCGCCGCGCACATGTCGGCCAGCGCTTCCTGGGCCTGGTACAGTTCCCAGTTGGCGGCCAGATAGCCCGCGTCCTTGTTGCTGTCGGAGTAACCGATCATGATCGTCTGCTGCCGGCCGACGCGGGCCAGGTGCGGCGCGTAGCCGGGGTGCTCGAACAGGGCGGTCATGATCGCCGGCGCGGCGCGCAGGTCGTCGCGCGTCTCGAAGAGAGGGGCAAAGGTCATCCCCTCCGGCGCGTCGCCGTTGCGCGCCAGCCCGTGCCAATGGGCCAGCAGCAGCGGGGCCAGGATGTCCTCCGGGCCGTGGGTCATGCTGACGATATAGGGGCCAAAGAGTTCCGGGCCGTAGTAGTCCACGGCGCGCTTGACCATGCGGAAGAGGTCGAGCGTCTCCTGCGTCTCCGGGGCCAGGCCATCGAAGCCGGTCAGGTCGGGCACGGGCCGGGCCAGCGCCTCGGTCAGCACGGCGGCGCGGGCCGGGCCGTTAAGCGCGCCGAAACCGTCATGCCAGCCAAGACGGCCGAACAACTCGTCGAGAACGGCCGTGTTGTACTCGCTGTACTGGCGCAGGTCGAGCCGGGCCGCATGGAGCCCGAAGATGCGCGCCTGGGCCAGCGTCCGGTCGAGTCCGGCGCGGCTGATGTCGGTCATGCCCGCCTGCCGCAAGGAACGATCCATCAGCGCCAGCGGCTCCAGCAGGTTCTCCATCCGGCGCATGCGCAGCGTGGGCGCGGGCCGGCCCTGCAGACGGCCGACCATGTCCCCGGCCGACGCCTCCGCCAGATCGGCGCCCAACTGGGCGGCAAAGAGGCGGTACGTTTCGTTCGGATAGCGGTCGCGCAGGTAGGTCAGGTGCCGGGTCAGTTCGCTGTCCGTGCGAATAGCCTCTTCCAGTTCCGGCGGCACGTGGGCCAGCGTATCGGAGACGCTCAGCGAACGGTCGAGACGGCGAACGTTGGTGCGGTGTTTTTCCAGCGCCAGACCGCGGTGGAGACGCAACGTCTCGATGGTTACATCCGTGGTGACGTTGGGGTTGCCGTCGCGGTCTCCCCCGATCCAGGAACCGAACGTCAGAAAGCGGTCGGGCAGGCGCAGGCCGGGGTAATACTGTTCCAGCGCGGCGGCCATGTCGCTGTAGACGCCGGGCAGCACGTCCCAGAGAGTCGTATCGAAGTAGAAGAGGCCGGTGCGGACTTCGTCGGTGACGGTCGGCCGCGTCGTGCGGCTGCGGTCGGTGACCCACAGCAGCGTCACCTCGGCCGTCAGCTCATCCACCAGCGCCGAGCGCTCGGCGGGCAAGAGGTCGCGCACATCCAGGTCGGTCAGCGCGGCGGCGATGCGGCGCAGCTTGGCCAGAATGGTGCGGCGCTTGGCCTGCGTGGGATGGGCGGTGAAGATAAGCTCGATCTGGAGCCGGTTGAGCAACTGGCGCATCTCGAACTCATCTACCCCCGCCCGGTGGAGCGCGGCCACGGCTTCGGCGACCGACTCGGGCAGGGGCTGTGGGTGGGCGTCGCGCTCGCGCTCGCGCAGGACGCGCACGCGGTGCTGCTCCTCGGCCAGATTGACCAGCTCGAAGTAGGTGGTGAAGCTGCGGGCCACGAGTTCGGCCTCGGCGGGGTCAAGGCGGCCGACGACGTAGGCCAGTCGCCGGTCAACGGACGGGTCGGCTTCGACCCGGCGTGTCTTGGCCAGGGCGCGCACGCGTTCCTCGAGTTCAAAGATCTCGATCCCCGCCTGTCGCCGGATGACATGCCCCAGAATGTCGCCCAATAGATGGATGTCTTCGCTCAGTCGTTCCTGTTTCTCTCGTGTCAATGGCATATCTGGGAATCTCCAGCTTACGCGTCGGTGGCGCTTTACATTCTGATTCGAGCGGGCCTGGGCCGCGTCTCTTCCAGCTAGCGGTTTGCGGAGCCTTTCTTCCCCTCAGTATACAGGCTCAAGTAGTAGAACGCCGTGATGGTGAGCGAGTGCGTGATCGCTCCGGTTCGAATCAGGTCGGGAATGTCGGCCAGGGGAATAGCCTCGAAGGCAATGTCCTCGGCTCCGTCGAAGGCCACCTCGCCGACCAGTTGCGCGTTGAGCGCCAGGTAGCTGTGGCAGCGGTTGTTGAGAAACGCCGGGTTGGGGGCCACGGTGCCGAGGTGGACGATGCGCTCGGCCGCGTAGCCTGTTTCTTCCCGCAGCTCGCGCAGCGCCGAGACGGAGGGGTCGCCGTCAGTGGCGTCCACCATCCCGCCCGGCACCTCCAGCGTTACGTCCTCGGTTCCGTGGCGGTATTGCCGGATCATGATCACATTTCCCTCCGGCGTCAGGGGGATAACATTCACCCAGTCGGGCGACTCCAGTACAAAGAAACGGTGGAGTTGGCCCGTGCGCGGCGAACGGCTGGTGTCTTGCCGGATGCGGAAGATGCGGAAATCGCCGAGGTACTGGCTATCGGTCTTGTCCCACGCTTTGATCATGGACGGAGTCTAAACATGGGGAACTGAGAATTCAAGCTGGCGCGGTGGTTGCACGATTTTCCACGAGAAGCCGGGCCAACGTATCCGGGCCGGGATCGGCCGCCGCCCGGATGAAAGGCGGAACTCCTGGGTGGCGAGCAACCCGGTAGCCGTGCGCCCGATTCCATGCTAATGTAGCGATGCAGGCGCAGGCAGATTGTGCGGCGGAGGGAAGTGAGGTTGACATGCTAAATTCCGCGGCCAAGAGCATCGATCGGTTGGTGTTGCAATCCATGCATCGCCGGATGCCGGAATCCTTTCGCCACATCAGCCGGGAAACCCCGGCCTTCGATGACGTACTGGCCGAGACGGTCGTCGATCAGCGCCGCACCCCGCCCGACAGCGTCTACGCCCCCGGAACGCGCGCGGTCTGGCTGCGCTCCGGCGACGAGTCCATCCTGTGCCACGTGCGCGTCAAGCTAAGCCCGTTCCCAAATGCGCCGCTCCTCATCTTCCACCACGGCTTCAGCGAGATGCCCTATTACAACTCGTGGCAGCGCATTTTTCGCCGCCCTGTTCCCTTTCCGCTGACGACCGTCTGCATCCAGGCTCCGTTCCACAACCACTGGCGGGAGCCCTTTCGCGAGGCATTTCGCTCGGTGCGCCGCGTCTATCAGACGTTCGCCGGGTCGCTGCGGCTCATCGAGCTGGTGCAGCGCCAGTTCGAGGGCAACGGCGCGGCTTACACCGTTCTCACCGGCGTCAGCTGGGGCGGCGTGACCAGCATGCTCTACGCCGGGCACTTTGGCGGCGTGCGCGCCGTCGCGCCCATGCTGTCCTCGCCCAACCTGGCCCAGGTGCTGGCCGACGGCGCCGAACTGGTCGGCATGGCGATGCCCATCTCCCGCGCCGAACTGGACGAGTTGCTCGACTTCACGCCGCGCTGCGTCTATGACCCGGCGCGCGTCTTCCCGCTGCTGGGCGAAACCGACGTCTTCTTCCGGCTTGACAAGCACGCGGCCAGCTACGCCTCTGAGCCGGTCGTCGTGCCCCGCGCCCACGTTTTTAGCCTCTACGGCGTACGGCCGCTGCGCGACCATCTTCTGCGAGTGATGGAATGGGCGGAGGGGAATCCCCTGTAGGCATGTCATCGCCGCGCAAGGGCGAGGGAGCGGAGGAGCCGAGGAGCGGGAGTGAAAGGAATGCGCCGCCGCTCCGCCGCTCCTCTGCCCCCCTGCGCTACATCGGCCCAGTAACCGTCGCCCTCGCCGCTCTCTGGCTCTACCGCGACGCGCTGCATCTCGCGTTCTTCAACGATGACCCGACCGGCCACTTCGCCTGGATGGAAGGGCGCACGATGGCCAGCTTCTTCGCCAGCTCGGCCGCCTATGGCTACTATCGCCCCGTCGTCTTTGCCGCGCTGCGCCTGTTCGAGACGCTTTTCGGCACGGCCGTCTGGCCCCATAATCCTTTTGCCGACCATGCGCTGCTGCTCCTGCTGCATGCGGCTAATACCGCTTTGGTGTGGGCGCTGGCCCGGCGGCTGAGCGGCCGCGCCGCTTACGCCTGGGTCGCCGCGCTCCTCTTCGCCACTGTGCCTTTCAGCTATGAGGCCGTAGCCTACGTAGCCTCGCTGACGCACCCCCTGGTCGTGTTTTGGATTCTAGCGGCGCTGCTGGTGTATGACAGGCGACGGCCGCCGGCGGTCGGACGACAGACGACAGATGACGGACCACAGCCGGCATGGAACCGCCAACTGGCCGCTGGCCGCTGGCCGCTGGCCACACTCTTCACCATCCTCGCTCTCCTCACGCACGAGAACGGCCTGTTCGTCCTGCCGGCGCTGGTGGGGGTGGATTGGTTGCGGCGGCCGGGGGACGGGCTGCGGGCGCGAGCGGGACGGCTGTGGTCGTTCGCCGCGCCGGCCGTGCTGTACCTTCTGCTGTGGGCGTCCATCCCCAAGAACAGCCAGGAAGGACTAAACAGCCTGGCGGACGCCGGCCGCAATGCCGTGCCCTTCCTGCAAACAGTCGTCTACCCGCTGCTGCCCCTGTTGCGGCTCGACGCGGGCGATGTGACGCTGCTCGTCGCGCTGGCCGCGGCCGTGGTGGGTCTGTTCGGCTGGCTGGCGTGGCGGGCCAGGGTAGGACGGCTGTGGGCCTTCGCTGCCGGCTGGATCGTCCTGTCGGCGCTGCCGTCGCTGCTCTTCCTGAATCCGGCCTACGTCTACGGCAGCCCGCGCCTCAGCTATCTGCCGTCGGTCGGTGTCGGGTTGCTGTGGGGGCTGCCGCTCCTCTTTCGAAACCGGATTACTTCGGCGAAGCCCGGTTTCTATAGGCTCGCGTCTATCATCCTCTCCGCCGGCTTCACGCTCGCCCTTGTCCTGCCGGCGCGGCCGTTTGTGCGCTGTCAGCTCGATTTCTACGCGGACACCAGCCGCATGGCGCGCGAGATGGCGCTAAGCGCCGCCGCCGCGCCTGCCGGCCAGCCCGTCGTCTTCGTCAACGCGCCTTTCTTCTTCAGCTCCACCACGGTTCGGCCCGATGGCTGCCCCAACCCCTACGCCTGGACGCCCACGGGCGGCATCCTGCTCCCGCCCTACGCCCAGGCGCGCGACTTCGTCCGCTTCAATGGCGGGCCGGATCGGGACGCGGCGGGCGTGGTTTATAGCGGCTATGGGCCGGGCTGGCGCACGTTCGGTCCCGAGATCGACGGCGGCGCGCTGCGGGCGGCGGTGGGCACGGGAGCGGTCTACGTGTTCGATCTGGCGCGCGGCGGCTTCTTCGACCTGACGGCCGCCTGGCAACCGGGCGGTGGCGCGACGAACGAGCCGTTGGTTTCCTTTGGCGCTGCGCTGGCTCTGACCGGGGCGACAGCAACGGCCGCGGGTGACGCGCTGGACGCGCGGCTCGACTGGCGCGTGCTTGCGCCGCCAGCCCTCTTACCGGCGGTCTTCGTTCATGTCTATGACCCCGCCGGAGCGCTCGCGGCGCAGAGTGACGCCCCCCCGGCTGGCGGCCTCGTCCCGCTCGACCTCTGGCGATCGGGCGATGGCCTCGTCGATGTCCGGCATATTGACCTCAGCGCGCTGCCCTCCGGGCGCTACACGGTGGTTGTTGGGGTCTACGACCCTGCGGGCGGCCAGCGACTGGCAGCCCAAACCGCCGGCGGGCGCCTCCCCGATGACATTTGGGTCATTGGGGAGTTCGAAAGATAGTCCCAGAGAAAGCCGCCCTGGGCGCTAACCCACTGCTCACCTTTAGCTCACATGTGATTTATGAACCGCCACTAGACTTATCAATGAAGTCGCCAAGAATGCGTGCAGCCCCGGTTCCCCCTCCTGGCCGGGGCTGTACGCGTTTCTGGGGGCTTTTTCGTTATACGCCAGGTTGCCTAACCGGCGTTTTGGCAGTGTGTCAGGGGAGGCGGACTAAACAACCCGACGCTTATCCGTAGGCCAGGCTCTCGCGGACGCTGACGCGCGTGGCGGCATGGGCGGGAATGAGCGAGGCCAGGAAGGCGATGGACAGGACGGCCAGCAGCCAGATGAAGACGGCCGTCGTGTTGAAGGCGAAGTCGAGGTTGGTTTGGAAGATCGTCTGTCCCAGCAGGGCGGAAACGGGGCGGGCGATGACGTAGGCCAGCGGCACCGCTACCAGCCAGCTCATCAAGCCCTGGATCACCCCTTCGAGGACAAACATGGTCATAATGACCGGCGACGTGCCGCCAATGGAGCGCAGCACGCCTATCTCGCGCGTCCGCTCCACGACGCTGATTGACAGCGAGCCCATTAGCCCGATGCCGCCGACCACTCCCATCACCATAGCGACGCTGAAGAGCATCTGGTTGACGATGTTGAACGTGTTGAAGGCATAGAGACGGTCTTGCGCCTTCGTCCGGCTAAAGAAGGGGCTGACTTCCATGTTGTACGACTTCAGATATTGATCGAGACCCTTCATCAGGTGTTCCGTCGCTGCGGGGCTGCCATCGCTGGCGCGAATGACAACCTGGTTGGCGCGGTTGGCGTGGCGGGTCACGTCAACGACGGCCATCGCCGGCGCATAGATAGGATCGGTCGAGAACACATCGGGCGAGATGGCCTGGTAAGTGCCGACCACCTGGAAATCGGCCTCACCCAGGTCGCCGAGGTTGATGGTGATAGTGTCGCCGACGTTCAAGCCGTTGAACTCGGCCGTGTCGCGGCTAATGACGGCCACGCGACCGGTTTCGTCGGGCGAGAGCCAGCGGCCGGCGATGATAAGCGGCCGGTACATAGTGCTCCCCTGCGGGATGCCGAACAGTTCCGCACCCAGGCCGCCGGTATCTTCCACTCGCTCCCCTTCGCGCATGACCGTCCCCGTGACCGAGTACCACGGCTCCGCTTCAACCACGCCCGGGTAGCGCTCAAGCAGATCCTGCAGCCGGTCGGAGCGGTGTGGCTGAAAGAAAAAGAGACGCATGTCATACTGTCGACGGTTTAGTTCCGTATCCAGCGTGTGGGTCATGGACGCCGAGAGCGTCAGAACCATCAGAAACATCGTCCCGGCCAGGATCAGGACGAATTGGGTTAGCAGCAGCCGGCCCTTGCGCCGGAACATATTTCCTAAGGCGATGGCGTAGGGAGCGGACAGGGCGCGCTCCGCCAGGCGCTCAATGGCCCGGTCGAGGGGCGAGGAGCCGAAATCGCCGCCCAGGCCATAAGTCGCCAGCGCCTCGCGGACGGAGATAGCCGCGCCGCGTGATATGGGCCACAGCGCGGCCAGAAGCGGCGCGAGGATGGCGGCCAGCGCCTGCCAGACGACGGCGCGCTCCGAAAAACGAAACACCTCGTAATCGATGTTGAACAGCATCAGAAGCTGCTTGGTCGACAGGAAGGCCATTGCCATGCCCGCGGGCAGCGCAACCAGCAGCGCCAGCAACCCAAAGATGAGGACCCCCGCCAGATAGACCTGGGCCACATCGCGTGACGTGCCGCCCAGGGCCTTGATGACGCCGATCTGGTCGACTTGCTGGGTGATGATGGCCGTGGTCGTGTTGATGACGATGATGACGCTGGTCAGCAGCGAGACAACGGCCAGGATTCGCAGGACGACGGTGATGCCCAGCACCGTGTCGTGGCCCCAGTGTTTGTCCGGCTCCTGATAGAGCACCAGGCTAACCCCCACGCCCTGCTTGGCAAGTTCGTCCTTGATGGCGGCCGCCCGATCGCGGGCGTAGTCTTCGCTGTAGGGCGCCACCTGGACGAGCAACTGCACGTACTGGCCCTCGGGAAAGCCAAAGCGAGCCATCATGGACTCATCGACAAAAAAGTAGGCGTTACCGCCGAACTGGGGCGGGGGGACGAATGGGTGGCGAATCTTGCCGGCCACGGGGAAAGGCCGGTCGGTGCCATCTACCTCAAAGATGACCTCGTCGCCCATGTCAATGCCGTAGTAGCGGCTGGTAATGCGCTCGACGGCGATCTGCTTGGACGACGGCCAGTTGCCTTCCTTCAGCTCCAGCCGATCGTAAGTTTGGTTCTCATAGTCGTGGCGAGCGACGACGGTCGCCGCCTGCCATTCAGCCTGGTCGGGCGAGGTCTTATAGCGGACGGTGGCGATATTAAGCGGCTCGACGCCCACGACGCCGGGGATGCCGGTAAGCGCCTCGGCCGTGTCCCGGTCGATCGGCCGTCGCAGGACGAGATTGAGGTGCGACGGATCGACGGAGCGATGGGCCGCGTCCATGCCTGAGAGCATCTGGTCCGACAGGCCGAACATGGTGCCAATCGCAAACACGCCCGCGGCGATGCTCAGCACCGCCAGCAGCGTCCGCGCCTTGCGGTGCCACAGGTCGAAGCGGACTTTGTCCCACAGAACGCCCATTTCTAGTTACGAGTGACGAGTGACGAATGACGAATGACGAGTTACGGGTGAAAAGAGGGGCCAGGCTCCAGGGGCTAGGGAAAAACTTCTGCGCGATTGGCCACTGACTGCTGACCGCTGACCGCCCCACCCGGATGATCCGCGTGGATAAGTCCGTCGCGGATTTCGATGACGCGCGAGCCACGGGCGGCCAGCGAGCGACTGTGGGTGACCATTACCACCGTCTTGCCTCGCGCCACGAGGTCGAGGAACAGGCGAAAGACCTCTTCAGCCGTGGTCGAGTCGAGGTTGCCGGTCGGTTCATCAGCCACGAGCAGGGGCGGGTCGTTGGCCAGCGCGCGGGCGATGGCCGCGCGCTGCTGCTGGCCGCCGGAGACCTGGCTGGGCAGCTTGTCGGCCTGGTCGGCCAGCCCCACCATCTCCAGCAGCATCATGGCGCGCGCCTGGCGCTCGCGCCGCGGCACCTTCTTCACCAAATCCATCGGCAGCATGACGTTCTTGACGAGGCTCAGGGCCGGGAGCAACTGAAAGAACTGGAAAATGATACCCAAATGCTCGCCACGCCAGACCGCCAGTTCGTTTTCAGTCATGGTATGTACTGACTGCCCGGTGACAATGACCTCGCCTGTGGTGGGATGATCGATGCCGGTGATCATGTTCAGCAGTGTCGACTTCCCGTTGCCCGACGGGCCGACGATAGCGACGAACTCGCCCGGCTTGATGTCAAAGGAGACACCCTTCAGGATGGTGACTTCGCTTTCTCCAACCGTAAAGCGCTTGAAGACATCCTTCGCCCGGACGATGGGTGAGTCGCCGTTGCCGTATTCCATAACCCCTCAGTCTAGCAACATTTGTGCCGAACATCACAAGCGGCCGCGCATTTCTCAGGAACGGCCCGCGGGCAGGATTAGTTGAATCCCTCTCGGACATTATGTTATTATTCGCCCAAGCCGCTCCCGTTCCGGCTGTCGGAGAGTTCGATATGGCTCCAGTACCCAACGAGTTACTCATCAAGCTGCGCGACACCTTCCGCGACAACTTCAAGCTAAATGAACTGGCCGACCTGTGCCTTGAGTTGGGCGTTGAATATGAGAGCCTTTCGGGCAACACTATCAACGAGAAGTCGCGTGAACTGGCGACTTACCTCGGCCGCCGCTCGCTCATCCCCAAGCTGGCCGAAGTCGGGCCTAAGAGCCGCCCCGACATCGATTGGCAAGCCGTTCTCGCGCCCTACGGCTTCGGTCCGCCGGTCGATCCCGACCCCGTCGCACCCGCGCCGACCCGGGTCAATGAAGAAGACCTCAACCGCCTGCGCCCCATCCTGGCCGACTACTCCGAGTTCGACACGCCCGGCAGCCGGCGCGATATGCTGACAATGGCCGGCGTGCTCCAGTACCTCGACGTCGATCTGAACGGCTCGGCCCGCCGCGTGGCCGGCGCGGTGCTTCTGCGATTGAACGAACGGGGGCAGGTGGCCGATGGGGTATTGGCCCTTGGCCGCTTGTTGCAGTACCTTCTGGACGACGACACGCTGCCCCAAAGCGCCAGAGAGACGATTACCGCGATCAGCGCCCGCTACAGCTTGTTGTAGCGCAGCACTTGAACCAATATCGTAGCCGGCTTTAGTCTGTCTCATCTATGCATTCTGTGGTTACCTTTCTGGCGACGACACCAGAACACGCCAAGGAGGGCGCGCGATGGCCGATCAATTTCTGACTTTGACCGATCGCCAGCAACTGGCGAGGACGCTGGCCGAGGTTTACGACCTGCAAATGGGCCCGGCGGCGCGGGCCGGCTTCTTGCGGGCGGCGGGCTTGGGCCGCTTTGTGCCGGCCGTTAACCTGGCCGCCGAAGCGCCACGCACCCTGGCCAACGAACTTGTCACCCGGCTGGAGCCGTTCGGCGTTCTAACAACTTCGCCCAGCGAGCCGCAGTACCACGCCCTCGGCGCGCTCATTGACTACGTGCGCCAGATGAACGACACATCGGCCACGGATGCCCAGTTCCTGGCGGCGACGATGGTCAAGTACCAGTTGATTGCCGATCCGGAGTACCTGAGCCGGCTGACTGCCGAGTACAAGCTGGACGTGCAACCCGTCCGGCAGAGCGATGCTACGATGGTCCCGCCGACTGAGCCGCCCGCCCCGGCGGCGGAACCTGCCTTCGAGCCAGTGGTCGGCAATCAGGAAGCGCTGGAGCAGATCGTCAACTCCGAAGACAACTTCCTCGATGTGGACGTACTGGCGGGCGCTATCTATAGCGCGCAGGCGGTCGGCCGCATCGAGCGGCCGAGCGGGCGCGCGCTGGGCACGGGCTTTCTCATCGGCCCGGACCTGCTGCTGACCAACTACCACGTCTTCAAGTCGAAGGACGTGCTGGCCTCGGCGGTCATCCGCTTCGACTACCAGGCCACGGCCGACGGCGCGACGACGCCCGGCCGCGTATTTGAGTTCCAGCCCGACTTCTACGTCGGCAGCCCCGACACCGAACTGGACTTCGCCCTGGTGAAGATTAAGGGCGAGCCGCTGGCCGAGCGCAAGCTGGGGCCAGAGGACGAGGGGTTGGGCTACCTGGAGCTGCTGCGGCGCGGCAAGCACCGCGGCTATTTGTTGCTGGCCCCGCGAGCCATCGTTGAACGCGAGCGGGTCAACATCATCCAGCACCCTAACGGCAACCCACAGAAGGTTGTGCTGACGCAGAACTACGTGCTGGCTGATATGATGCCCACGCGCGTCCATTACCTGGCCGACACGCTGCCCGGTTCGTCCGGTTCGCCCGTGCTCAGCCGCAACTGGGAAGTGATAGCGCTGCACCACAGCGGCGGCGCGCACCCGCCTATTCAGGCGTCGGGCAGCTTGCAGAAGCTCCTTAAGGGTGTCTACAAGTTCAACGAGGGCATTCCGATTCGGGCGATTCTGCCGCAGATCGAGCGGTATTTGCCGAAGAAATAGTGGGCGGTGGTCAGTAAGAAGTAAGCAGTAAGCAGTAGGTAGTTGGCGGCGGTCGATAGTCGGTCGTCAGCGGTCTGCCGTTTCGTGTTAGTAGTTCGTCAAAACACAGGAGGCATGGCAATGGGCCGTCGCATCGTGACACCATACCTGGTCGAGAGCGCTAAGGGGTTGGAAACAACCGGTTCCGCCCTCCCCGAACTCCGGATCGACAGTTTCTTTGACAGGGTGATCAAGAACATTCCCGGCGATATCGTCGCCGGGTGGACGGCCGTCCTGGGGCTCTTCAGCGCGCCGCCCGGCAGCATGGTCGGTAGTTTTCGCTCCACCGACATCCTTTGGGTGCTGTGGGCTTTGCTGACAGTCATCACGTTTTTCTGGACCTACCGGCAGACGCGCGCGCCCGGCGCGCAGCCGGCGTGGACGCAGATCTTCATCTCCACCTTCGCCTTCGTCGTCTGGGCGCTGGCGCTGGGCGTGCCGTTTAATACGCTGGGGTTCTACGACTCCCGCCTGGCGGCGGCGCTACTGATCATCTATACCCTGGCCGTCGGGGCGGTGCAGCCAAGGGAATAAGCTACGAATTACGAACGACGAACTACGAATAGAGAAGCGCTCTTAATTCGTAGTTCGTCGTTCGTAGCGCGTATTTCGCGGTTCTTAACCCTGAGCGGGGAAGAGGCGGCCGACCACCTCGCGCAGCGCGTCAAGGTTGGCGTCGATGCGGTAGCCTTGCGTGCCGACCTGTTCGACGCCCTGCATCACGCCGGGCACGTCCTTCAGACCGCTACCGGTGTTGAGGATAACCACGCGCTCGTCCGCCGCCACCTGACCCTGCGCCACGGCCTTTAGCAGCCCGGCGTAGGCCGCCGCGCCGGCCGGCTCGCCGAACACGCCGCTGCCACGGGCCAACAGCGGAATGGCGGTGAGGATTTCCTCGTCTGACACGGTGACAAACGCGCCGCCGGTTTCGACCACCGCGGCCATCGCCTTCAGGCGGTCGCGCGGCAGTCCGGCGCTGATGCTGTCGGCGCGGGTCTGGGCGTCGATCGGTGGCTTGGTTAGCACGTCCTCCCCCTTCTCCCACGCCTCGGCGAGGTAGTTGCTGCCCGCCGCCTGCACGCCCATCAGCTTCGGCATGTGATCGATCCAGCCGAGCGCCATGAGGTCCTTAAGCCCCTTGTGCAGCCCGCCGATGATGCAGCCGTCGCCGACGCTGACGAAGATGCGATCCGGCGCATCCCAGCCCAACTGCTCGCAGATCTCCAGCGTTGCCGTCTTCTTACCCTCGCTCATGTACGGGTTGAAGCCGGTGTTGCGGTTGTACCAGCCGTAGGCATCCGATGCCTTCAGGCATAGCTCAAAAGCATCGTCATAAGTGCCCTTGACCAGCATGACGACGGAGCCGAAGGCCAGCAGTTGGGCGATCTTGGCCGCGGGCGCCTTTTCCGGCACGAAGATGACGTTGGGCTGGGCGACGCTGGCGCACAGGCCGCTGAGCGCGGCGGCGGCGTTGCCCGTGCTGGCGGTGGTGATGATCGGCGCGCCGCGCTCCTGAGCCTTGACAACGGCAATGGCGCTGGCGCGGTCCTTGAACGAGGCGCTGGGGTTGCGGCCGTCATCTTTGACCCACACGCGCCGCAGCCCCAGTTCGGCGGCGATGCGCGGGGCGTCGTAGAGCGGCGTCCAGCCCACCTGGAGCGGCGGCACGGCCGCGTCGGGCTCGATCGGCAGCAGCGGCCGATAGCGCCAGATCGACGTTTCCCGGTTCTGGCGCAGGCTCTCGCGGCTGATGCGCCGGCCGATGAGGTCGTAATCGTAGACGACGTCGACGATGCCGTCCGGCCCGTATGCCGGATCGACGTAGTCGATCTCATCCGGCCGGAAGGTTTGGCCGCTAAGGAGGCTGCGGAGGTGTATTACGTGGTCCATACTAGCCAATTTCCTGCAATCGTTCGGCGAGCCTTTAGTTGGCGTAGAAGTGCGTTCCCGTCTGCCCATCCAGCGCCTCGGCCAGGTGCTCCGGGTCGGTGACGATGGCGTGCTTGCCGCCGTTCTCCAGGAACTGGATGACGGCCTGCACCTTGGGGGCCATGCTGCCCTTGGCGAAGTGGGTGCCCTCGGCCAGATAAGCCTTGGCCTCAGCCAGGGTGATCTTGTCGAGGTCCTGCTGGTTGGGCTTGCCGTAATTGAGCGAAACCTTCTCGACGGCCGTGCTGATGACGAACAGTTCGGCGTTCAACTCCGTCGCCAGCAGCGAAGAGGCCAGGTCTTTGTCAATGACCGCCGCGACGCCTTTCAGGTTGCCGTCCTCGTCAGCCACAACCGGGATGCCGCCACCGCCAACGGTGATGACCGTGACACCCGCGTCGAGCAACGCCTTTACCGCGTCCAGTTCTACAATGCGCGCCGGCTTGGGCGAGGCCACGACGCGCCGCCAGCCGCGACCGGCGTCCTCGTTGCAGTCCCAACCGTCGACCTCAATGCGCCGCCGGGCATCTTCCTCGCCCATGAACGAGCCGATGGGCTTGCTGGGATTGTCGAACGCCGGGTCGTCGGCCGCGACTTCGACTTGGGTGACAACGGTGGCGACGGGGCGATGGATGCCCATCTCACGGAAGTGGTTGTAGAGCGTCTGCTGCAGGGCGTAGCCGATGGCCCCCTGCGAGTCCGCGCCGCACACGTCGAGCGGCACTTCGTGCAGTTCGTGGGCCGCCAGTTCGCTGCGGCGCAGGATGAAGCCGACCTGCGGGCCGTTGCCGTGGGCCACGGCGACGTTCCAGCCAGCCTTGATCATCTTGGCGATGTGGAAGGAGGTTTCGTCGGCCGCTTCGTACTGGTCCTCAACGCTCTGCTTGGCCTTCGATTTGATCAACGAGTTGCCGCCGATGGCGATGACGGCGAGTTTATCGGTCATGGGGTGCTTCTCCGTGGGATCGTGATCAGGACCGCCGACCGCCGACCGCCGCCAGACAAGAGACACTGCTCGTTCTGGCGGCGGTCAGCGGTCGGCCGTCGGCTGTCGTTCTAGGAACGCATCGTGAGCGCCATCACGGCTTTCTGCGCGTGCAGGCGGTTCTCGGCCTGGTCGAAGACGACCGAGTTCGGGCCGTCCATGACCTCGCTGGTCACTTCGATGTCGCGGTCGGCCGGCAGCGGGTGCATGTAGACCGCATCGTCCTTGGCCAGCGACATCAGGTTGCGATCCGTGATCCAGTGCTTGTACTGGTCCTGGATGCGCTTGCCCTCGGTCTGGTCGTCAGTGACGAGCAGCGGGCCCCACGACTTGGCATAGACCACGTCGGCGTCCTTCACCGCCTCGGTCATGCCGTTGGCGTCGCTGATGACCTCGAAGCCGGTCTTGTACTTGCGCGCCTGCTCCTGCGCCTGGTCCATGATCTCGGGCATGAGCTTGAACTCCGGCGGGTGGGCCAGCACGACGTCCATGCCAAACCGCGGCAGTTGCAGCACGAGCGACTGCGGGACGGAGATGGGCTTCAGGTATGACGAGGCGTAGGCCCAGGACACCACCACCTTGCGGCGGCGCAGGTCGCGCCCCTTCTTTTCCATAATGGTCATCAGGTCGGCCAGACACTGGAAGGGGTGATACACGTCGCACTGCATGTTGAGCACGGGCACGCGCGAGGCCTTGGCGACCAGGTTCAGGTAGCGGTTGCCTGTGCCCCAGGTGACGTGGCGGATGGCGATACCATCGAAGTAGCGGCCGAAGATCTCGCCCATCTCCGTCTCGGTGTCGCCGTGGGCGATCTGGGTCGTCTTGCTCTCGATGAACGCGGCGTGGCCGCCGAGCTGGGCCATGCCCGCCTCGAAGGAGCCGCGGGTGCGGGTGCTGCTGAAGAAGAACAGCATCGCCAGCACCTTGTCGCGCAGGTAGGCGTGGGACTCGCCCAGAGCGCGCTTGCGCTTCAGGTCGAAGGCCACGTCGAGGACAGTCTCGACTTCCTCTTTCGAGAAGTCCAGATCGCCGATCAAGTCACGGTTGCGAAGGTCTGTCTGCATTGTAGTCTCTCCGAAGAAAGCTAAGGGGCCAGGTTCCAGAAAGATCACTTTCTCTTGGAACCTGGAACCTGGCTCCTGGAACCTCTTACTCCATCTTGCCCATGACGAGGGCTAGCAGGGCCATGCGCATGACGACGCCGTTGAAGGCCTCCTGCCAGTAGCGCGACCAGCGGGTGATGTCGACGTCGGCCGGAATCTCATCCATGCGCGGCAGCGAGTGCAGCAGGATGGCGTCGGACTTGGCCTTGGTCGAGAGCAGTTCGCGGGTGATCTTGTAGTTCGCCGGCGTGCCGCCCACGTCGCCGCTGCGCTCGTCGCGGCTCTTCGTGTAGTCCGGCTGGACGACCGGCTCGACCAGGATGACGTCGGCGTCGGCGATGGCCTGCTCGACGTGCTCGGCCTCGCGGAAGTTCAGGTTGTAGTTCTGCAGGTCGGCCTTCATCTCGTCCGTCAGCGACATGTCGGGCGGGGAGACGAAGGTGATCGGGCAGTCGAACTGCGACAGGCCATAGGCCAGCGAGTGCATGGTGCGCATGCGCATGTCGCCCACGGCCAGCCACTTCAGGCCGTCGATGCGGCCCTTTTCGCGCAGGACGGTGTAGAGGTCGGTCAGAATCTGGGTCGGGTGCTCGCCCCAGCCGTCGCCGCCGTTGATGATCGGCACGCTGGCCCACTTGGCGGCCTCGTGCGGGGCGCCCTGCTGGAAGTGGCGCATGACAATGACATCGCCGTAGAACTCCAGCATCTTGACCGTGTCCTTAATCGACTCCTGATAGAAGTCGCCAGCGCGGGTCATCTTGGCGTCGGAGAAGCCCGTCACCTTGCCGCCGAGGCGGAGCATAGCCGCTTCGTGAGCCAGGCGGGTACGGGTCGAGGGCTGATAGAAGGCCGTGACCAGAATCTTGCCGGTCAGCAGATCGCTCATCTGGCGGTCGCGAGCAATGGGCTCCAGCTTGGCAGCGATTTCGAAGACGCGGAAGAACTCCTGCCGCTCGAAATCCTTTAGGGACAAAATGTCTCGTCCAGCAAAACTACGCATGTTGTTCTCTCCTATGGTTTGTTCGTCATCGGTCGCGGGTTGTTCACCACGGCAAACGACCCGCGGCCGAGGGTAACTCCTAAGCTCGGCGGCGCAGCAGGCGCAGGCGGAGCAAGTCGTCGCGAAAGTAAGACCACGCTTTAATGATCGGCTCGTTTGTCTCGCTGTAACCGATCTCGTCAAAAGATACGAGCGGCGTGTTCGGCGCTACCTGGAGCAGCGCGGCGGTATTGCCTTCGACCACGACCGGCACGATCTCCGTCAGATAATAGGCCAGTCGCTCCCGCCCAAACGCCTCCAGAAACTCGTAGACCGGCCGCGCCACGCTCTCTCGATCGTAGTCGTTCGCCAGTAGGCGCAGCGGGATGACGTTGCCGGTCAGGATTACCGGCACATCGTTTTCCAGAAACAGTTTGCGCAGCAGGAGAACGGGTTCATCCCCGGTTAGCTGGAGTTCGGCGCACACCTCGTGCGAAAGACCGGCGGCCGCGGCCGTCGTCTCGGCCGCTTCCAGCACCCGGGTGGATGGCGTGAACCCATGCGCTTCCAGCATCGCCTCGTAGCCCCAAATCTCCTCCAGCCGCGAATGAATCTGCAAGACGGGGTCATTGACAAACGTTCCCGCGCCCTGCCGGCGGCTGATCGTCCCTTCCATCTCCAGCCGGCTCAGCGCGTCACGCACGGTGGTTCGGCTGACACCCAACGCCTCGGCCAGTTCGGTCTCCGGGGGGATGCGGCCGCCGGGGAACTCGCCGTTGACGATCATGTCCTTGACATGGGTTTTGACCTGGTCGGTCAGGGAAGGGGCGCGGCGGAGCATGGTGGTTCGAGAAGAAGTGAAAAGCAAAGCGTTTTCAGTATGATGGTATGATTGTATGACGAATCGTAGCGCTGTTTTGGCGCTTGTCAAGGGATTGGCCGCGATTGGTCGCCACAAGCGAGAAATAGTGCCAGCCACCGGCAGACGTCTGCCAGCGCGGCCAGTTGCTAAGCACATACCGGCCGTGATAATATTCGGATCATCACCTTGGGGCGTCGCCAAGTGGTTTAAGGCACCGGACTTTGAATCCGGCATTCGTTGGTTCGAATCCAACCGCCCCAGCCTCCTTCCCAGACCCAATGCACTGGTTCATCGTCGAGAGGCTGCCCCAACTCGCCGCCTCTCTTCTAATCCGGTACACGGAGCTTTCCCGGCCGTCCCGGCCGCCGGGCGGGCCAGGACAAGCGGCTCCCGGAGGAATGACCATGAGCATAGATGTTGCCAGCAAACGGGCGACGTTTCGACGACTGCACGAGTCGGGCCACTTCGTCCTCCCCAATCCGTGGGATATTGGCGGCATCCGCCGGCTCGAAAAACTGGGTTATGCCGCGCTGGCGTCAACGAGCGCCGGCTACGCCTGGTCGCTGGGGCGCGAAGACGGCCAGCTCACCTTGGAGGAAACGCTTGCCCATCTCCGCATGTTGTGCGCCGCCACCGACTTGCCGGTGAACGCCGACTTTGAGGGCGGCTACGCGCGCCAACCCGGCGGTGTAGCCGTCAACGTCGCCCGGGCCGTCGCCACCGGCGTAGCTGGATTGTCGATCGAGGACCTCGACGGCGACTCGCTCTTTCCGCTGGAACTGGCTGTCGAGCGCATCCGGGCGGCGCGGATGGCCATCGACGACACCGCGCCGGACGTGATGCTCGTCGGCCGATCGGAAGGGTATCGCATCGGGCAAAAAGACCTGCAAGACACGATCCGGCGCCTGGTTGCCTACGCGGAGGCTGGGGCCGATGTTCTCTACGCGCCCCTTTTAGACGACATAGATGAGATACGGGCTGTTGTTGCCGCGGTGGCGCCCAAGCCGCTCAACGTCCTGTTGAGCTACCCGGGCATGAAAGCCCCGATGAACGTCCCCGAGCTGGCCGCCGCAGGTGTTCGGCGCAGTAGCGTCGGCGGCTGGCTGGCCCGTTATGCCGCGACAGCGTTCGAACGGGCGGCGCTTACCCTGCGCGACACCGGGTATCTACCGGAAGTGAGCCGATGAACGGGGAACCTCGGTTGCTGAAGCGAGACACAGCCCGGCCCGCGCCGGGCAAAGCCGGCGTCGATCCTGGCGGCGCCATTGGCCAATGGCAGCAGCGCCGCGGCAACTAGCCGTTGGCCCGGGTTGACAGCTATGATCGCCGCCGTCCTCCTCGCCGCCGGGCAGGGAACCCGCATGAACTCCCGCAAGCAGAAAATCCTGCATGAGGTCGGCGGACAGCCGATGGTCCTGCACGCGTTCCTGGCGGCCGCGGAATTGGCCGGCCGGCGGCCAGTGCTCGTCGTCGGGCCGGGCGAGTCAGGTGTGCAGGACCTTCTGGGCGAACGGGCCGAATACGTCGTTCAGCCCGAGCCATTGGGCACGGGTCACGCGACGCTCATGGCTGAACCTGTCTTGCGCGGCCGCGCCGACCAAGTCGTCGTCACCTACGCCGACATGCCCCTGCTACGCGCCGGTACTCTGCGACAGTTGGCCGAAACGCAGCGCGAGACGGCCGCAGCGGTTGTTCTACTTTCCGTGCCCGGCCTGCCCAACAGCGCATTTGGCCGCGTCGTGCGCGACAGTTCCGGGGGCGTGGCCGAGATCGTCGAGGTGGCCGAGGCAAAGCGACGGGCAAACGCGACGGAGCTTCTCGCCATCACCGAGCTCAATGCCGGCGTGTATTGCTTCGACGGCGACTGGCTGTGGGCCAACATCGGCCGGCTGCCCATTCGCGAGGCCCGCCGCGGCCGAGAGTACTACCTGACTGACCTGGTGGCGATGGCCGTCGAGCAGGGGCGCGGCGTGGCCGCTGTTCTGGCCGATGACCCCGATGAGGGGTTGGGCGCGGGCACGCGGGCGGAGATGGTCGCCGTCGAGCGCGCCTTCCGCCGCCGGGCCAACGCGCACTGGCTCGCCCAAGGCGTGACACTGGTGGAACCGGACGCGACGTGGATTGACCCGGACGTGACCATCGGCCTGGACACGGTCATCTGGCCCAATACCTTCTTGCAGGGTCGAACAACCATCGGCGAGGACTGTGTCATCGGCCCGAACGCGGTTGTGCGCGACTGCGAGGTCGGCCGCGGCTGCCGTGTGGAACAGGTGCTCCTCGATGGCGTGCGCGTGCCGGATCACACAATGGTGCGACCGGGCGAGTGGCGCCACCCCCCGACCCGGCCAACAGGTGCAATATGAACGACACCCCCACGCTTTCCACTGAACAGCGCGACCAACTCATCAGCGCCGCCTGCGCGATTCGGGACCGGGCCTACGTGCCCTACTCCCGCTTCCGTGTCGGCGCGGCCCTTCTGAGCCCCGACGGCCGCATCTTCACCGGCGTCAATGTCGAGAACGCCTCCTATGGCCTGACCGTCTGTGCTGAGCGCAACGCCGTGGGCCGTATGGTGGCCGACGGGGCGCAGTGCATCGCCGCGCTCGCCGTCTGCACCGACAACGGGGTGACGCCCTGCGGCGCGTGCCGCCAGGTGCTCATGGAGTTCGTGCCCCCCGACGCCGACGCGCCGGTCTATATCATTGACGGCCAGGGCCACGTGCGCGAGACGACCTTGTTCACGCTGATCCCCGATCACTTTGGGCCGCGGCATTTGCAATAGGAGCGTCGGGGAGCATTGAACAGCCTTTCTCTATATGCTACTATGAGCGGCGATGACCATATCCACGACTCCCTTCACCGTTGACCTCCCGGTCGCAGTGGTCGAGCGTTTGCGGGTCGAAGCGGGCCGCCAGAGGCGCGCCGCTCGCGATCTTGTTCGTGACCTGATTGTGGAGCGCTGGAGCGAGACGCCACCGCTGCCGGCAGAGGTTGAGGCGGAACTGGATGCCTTTCATAACCTTTCGGATGACCTCCTGTGGCTCGTGGCTCGCTCGTCACTGCCCGAAAGCGAAAGAGAGGAATTGGCATCCCTCAACGCCAAAGCCGGCACTCTGACGCATGAGGAGGAAGACCGGCGCGAAGCATTGCTGAACGCTTACGATCGGATGATGGTGCGGCGGGCTCAAGCCGTGGTCATCCTGCAATCACGCGGCTATAGCCTCTCCGATCCCTCGGTTCTGTGACCTACATAACGGCTGAGATTCGTCGTCTCGTTGCTGCTCGGGCCGGCTACTGCTGTGAGTATTGCCGCTCGCAGGAGCAGGTTCTCGGCATGCCCTTCGAGGTAGAGCACATCGTTCCGCACTCCGCGGGTGGGGCAACGGACGAAGCGAATCTGTGCCTCGCGTGTCCTCGCTGTAACCGGCATAAGGGAATTCAGGTAACGGGACCTGACGAGGAAACGGCAGAGAGCGTGCCACTATTTGACCCCGCCGAGATCGCTGGAGCGAGCACTTCTCCTGGTCGGTTGACGCGCAGGAATTACACGGGCTAACACCGACCGGGCGGGCAACAGTGGCAGCGCTTCAGATGAATAACGCCTTTGTGATGCGGGCACGTCGGCTGTGGGTTCTTGCGGGCTGGCACCCGCCCAACCTCTAGTACTTCTTGTCCTCCAGTTCCTTCTGCTCCTCCCGCAACCGCAGGTAGCTGTCGTACCGCTCGGCCGAGACGCGCCCGTCCTCCACCGCCGCCCGCACGGCGCAGTTCGGCTCGTGGGTGTGGGTGCAGTCGCTGAACTGGCACAGTTCCACCAGCGGCGCGATCTCGCGGTAGTAAGCGTCCACCTCGGTCGGCTCCAGGTCGAACAGGGCCAGGCCGCGAATGCCCGGCGTGTCGGCCACGTAGCCGCCGATCTCCAGCGGGATCAGCTCGGTGTGGCGGGTCGTGTGCAGCCCCTTGCCCGTGGCCTCGCTGACCTCTTTCACGCGCAATCCCAGCCCCGTCTGGACGGCGTTCAGCAGGCTCGACTTGCCCACGCCCGACGACCCGGCCAGCACCGACAGCTTGCCGCGCAACGCCTCGCGCAGCGCATCGACACCTTCGCCGGTGACGACGCTGGTGTAGAGCACGGGGTAGCCGATGGCCTCGTAGATGCGGAACATCGCTCGCGCTTCCTCCGGGGTTATCAGATCGACCTTGTTGGCACAGATGACGGCCGGCAGGCGGTTCATCTCGGCTACAACGAGAAAACGGTCGAGTTTGCGCGGGCTGAAGGCGGGGTTGGCGACGGAGAAGACGAAGACCACCTGGTCGGGGTTGGCGACCAGCACCTGCTCGCTCTCGGTCAACAGGTTGCGCTGGTCGTGGGAGACGGTGCGAGTGCGCGAGAGGGCGGAGCGGCGCTCCTCGACAGTATGGATCGTGCCGGTGCCGTCGGCGTTGAGGGTGAAGGTAACGCGGTCGCCGACGGCCGCGATGGCCGTCCGTTGCCGCTCCTGTTTCAGGTGGCCGCGCACCCGCGTGACAACCGGCTCCCCCCCGTCGTCGGGCTGGACGGTGAAGAAGCCGCTTTGGGACTTGATGATGAGACCGGTCTTCAAGAGAGGGGCCAGGTTCCAGGGGCCAGGTTCCAGGGGCCACAGAAGAGTGCTCTTCCCTGGCCCCTGGAACCTGGAACCTTCTTAATTGAGGCGCTTCTTGAACTCGGCCGTCAGGGCCGGGACGACCTGGAACAGGTCGCCGACGATGCCGTAGCGGGCCAGCTTGAAGATCGGCGCGTCGGGGTCTTTGTTGATGGCGACGACGACCTTCGAGTTGCGCATACCGGCCTGGTGCTGGATGGCGCCGCTGATGCCGCAGGCGATGTAGAGGTCGGGGGCGACGGTCTTGCCGGTCTGGCCGACCTGATGCTCGTACGGAATCCAGCCGGCGTCGACCGTGGCGCGGGACGCGCCCAGCGCCGCGCCGAGCGCGT